>PAWP01000033.1 GCA_002714125.1 Gammaproteobacteria bacterium | reverse complement strand
GATGCCGGATTCTTCGTCATGCTGACGAGCGTTTGTCGCCGCTAGCACAGTAACCATACAGGGCATAACTGTCGCCGTGCAGCGGATCAGATTACGCCGGATGGTTCTCGCCAATGCGGACAGTAAAGAGGCTACGATCCCCAACAAAGAGATCATTGCGCGGATCCTTGAGACCGCTTTCGAGCACTAACTAGTCGAGACCATCGTGAGTTTGAGTCCCGCAACGGACACTGAGGTCACGATTGCTACCTCGAGAGAAGCTCTTGCAAGCGTCCCAGAAGTTGCCAGCGAACCAGGACCTCAAATTGCGATCGACGAGTTCAGCAAGACGGCGCTGCGAATATGCATGCGCTTTTTGTACCAACCTCGTCTACTACCAGCACTAATATTGGAAGAGACTCGATCGAATTTGAGCGTAACAAAATGCCTGTCCGTCAAAACGCGAGAGGTTACACAGCCAAACCCGCCGCCCCGACCGATGCCAACATTGACATCGCCGCTGGCCGAAGAGCCACCAGTGATGAGCGCTGGGTTATTGTCGATCCCCAGGTTGTAGCCCAGATGATCATCCACACTCTCCAAGTCATTCTTCTGCAACAGATCCGCAATCTGCCATGTCGCATGGAGTCCGACCGCGTTCATCCAGAGTGCAATCGTGATTTCGCCCAGCGGTTTCAGCAAAACGTTTTCTGAGTCTCGTCGCCCCACCGTTTGCACGGTCGAACTCGGAGGTACCACTTGCGCGCTGGCGCAGAAACTCAATCATGAGGCGCTAGTGAGATCAAAATGCCCGTAGGTCACATCGGGCCAACCTCCTCGCCGAAGCGCACAAAGAAATCAGTCGCCATCTTCTTCGCCGCGCCATCCACAAGCCGTGCGCCCAGTTGAGCCAGCTTACCGCCCACTTTTGCGTTAACGACATAACTAAGGCGTATTGAGTCCTTACCATTCTCGGTTAGCTGCACGGCAGCGCTGCCACTCGCAAATCCCGCAACACCACCCTTTCCGGAACCGCTAATGGTGTACGACCGCATAGGGACAATGTCGGACAGGGTGATTTCCCCTGCAAACTTCGCCTTTACCGGGCCCACCTTCACGACCATGCGAATGTCATACGCGTTCTCGGCCGTGGCATCGAAGGCTTCACAACCCGGAAGGCAGCGTTTGAGCACTTCGGGATCATTCAGCGCTTCCCAGACCGCGCTAACGCTACCGTTGATCTCAATATCCTGCTGGAGTTCCACTTACGACCTCTCTCGGTTGGACCCTGTTTATTCGGCGGGCGTCAGACACACAGTCCGCGACCGACACAACACCCCCAGTAAGAACGCAAACTCCTGTGCGTTTGCGTTATGGCGTCGCCAGGTTTCGGTGCTGCCACTGTGTCCCGCGCTCATATCGATGTCAATCAGGATGGGGGCGCGACCCGTATTTAAGCGGCGCATACGCTGGACCCACTTGAGCGCCTCATAGTAGCCGACCAACTCGTCCTGCCAGGCAGCCCGAGCAAAAACTGCCGGATAAGCCTGTGTCCGTAGTTGATCGTAGGGCGATATGCTCGCCAGGAAATGGTAAGCGTCAGCTTCGCTGGGGTCGCCCCACTCGCCTCTCTCGGAGCCCGACAGTGGTAGCGAATCATCTTCAAGCGTTGTCAGTAGGTCTAAAAACGGTCGGTCCGCGATGACTCCGGCAAAGTCGGCGGGAGCCTCGTTAGCAACGTACCCGGCTATCAATCCTCCTGCAGAACTGCCCCGCACAAACACTCTGTGGGGATGGCCGTATCCTGCCTCGAGCAAGCCTGAACGCACATCCAGCAGGTCATGGAAACTGCTGAGCTTCTGGGTGCCGCGCCCACCCAGGTGCCAGGCCGCGCCCCGTGCCTGGCCGCCGCGGACATGGGCGATGGCGATGATGAACCCACGATCGAGCAACGAGACGAGCGCGGGCCTGAAATCGGGCTCAAGGGTGATCCCATAAGCACCGTAGACCATCAGGTAGAGCGGATTAGAGCCCTGCTGCAGGAGACTCTGCCGCCACGCCAGTGTTGCAGGGATCAGCACGCCATCACGCGCCGGCAATTCAAGCGATGTCGTGGTGTAATGGCTACGGACAAATCCATTGACCTTCTGCGTTGACAGCAGCGTGTCCCGACCAGTGTCGAGGTCGATCGCTCGAGTCTGCTCTGGGCGAATGAGACTGCTCACCGCGTAGCGAACCCTTGTCGCGCGGTAGTCCGGATTCCCCATTAGTTGCACGGCGTCCGTCGCGGCACCTAGAGGATATACATTCCAGGCGCCCGAACGTCGGTCGAAGGCACGCAGCGTTCGTGCGGAAACCCGCCGCTCCAGAACGACAACAAAGTGCTCAAACACCTCAAAGTCCGTGAGCCTTGCACCAGGTTCCGGCGAATACAACTCGGACCAGCTCGCGGGGGTGCGCAGCTCCGATCCCTTGCCGACCATCAGCGCATAGTCCGGGTTGGTCAGATCCGACAGCAGGTAGCTTTCTTCTCCCCCATGCCGCAGCCGGTAGCGATGTCCTGGTATCGCTTCAACCAGAGGCGTAATGCCGAATCGTTCTACCGACGCAAGCTCATCGGTGCTAGGACCGTAGCGGCGAACGAGAACGCCGGCACCATCACGTTCAGAGACCACTGACAGAGCAATACCAGGCCTCTGTTCCGTATAGATCAGTTCCCGCCCGNGATTATGCAGCCTGTAGAGATGAACCGGACGCCCAGCAGGATCCAGTCCAACCAGCACCAGCTTGTCATTCCCGTCCCAGGCAACCGTGTCCGCCAAGTTGGATACCTCGGNATCGCGAAGCATTCCGGTCTCGAGATCACGAATACGCAATACGTGTCGGCGGTGACCGGTACGATCTTCTAGGAATGCCACGGACTTACCNTCAGGGCTCACCGCCCAGTTCTCAACCTGATAGTGTTCCCGGCCGGCAGCCAGTTCGTTCACATCGAGCACAACCTGCGTTTGTCCGCCGACAANGCTGCGCCGAACGTAGACAGGGCGCTCGCTGCCCGATCGATACTCCCGCAGGTAAGCCCACTGACCGATCTGTACTTCCGCAGTAGCACTGTCCGCGCTATAGCGACTAGCGATCTCGTAATGCAAGCCCCTAATCAATGGCGCAAGTGGGGCGAGGCGCTCCTGAGTGTAGGCATTCTCTGCCTCAATCACTGCACGAACTGCCTGATCAGTGCGCCCGTCATCCCGCAACCAGTGATATTCGTCGGTCCGAGTCCCGCCATGCGCGTGGATGACCAAGGGCCGTTCTTCAGCCGNCGGCCACGGCACAGATTGTGGTTCAGGCTCGCTGCAACCAACAAGCGCCGCAGGCGCAAGGACAGTCCTGAACCATACGAAAGGATTGGAAAAAGCAGGCGCGCTGAGCCAGGAGGGAGTATAACTGCGTCCTGGTGGGCGGCTCACGACCGGAACGCCACAGCCNGCAGGCTCTGCCCGGGTTGTGCGTTCGACTGTCACGCCCNNANTTCNCAGGCGGGAGGGCACCAACCTTGACCATCCAAGCATTGCNGGCAGCGATCAATGCCGATCCCGAANTGCAGCGCCGCGGGCGACATTACACGTGTCAGATCAAGCTCGAGATTGGCGAGCAAAGTCTGCTGTTTTCGGTGCGGGANGGGCAACTCGAGCGCATTGAGGAAGGAGTGGATGCGGCGCGGGATAGTATCACGCTCACCGCCAATGCCGACGCNTGGAGGGCATTCCGCGGGGCTCATCCCCCACCCGGTTATCACGACCTTGCTGCTATGCAGGACCAGGGTCATCTGAAGATCTCGGGTGACGTGTTGCGCTGGATTTCAAACATGGGCTACGTGCGTGGCCTGGTCAAACACTGGAGCCAGGCCAATGTCTGCAGNCNCTGAAACCGATCCCGTCACTGGGCGTTACGTTCCGATCCAGGTAGGNGGGGATGAACTANTGCTTTATTACGAGTCTGCGGGAGACGGCATTCCCCTGGTGTGCCTGCACACAGCCGGTGCTGATGGTCGTCAGTACCGGGCCTTGCTACGCGACCCCTCCATCACTACNAGATACCGTGTCCTAGTGCCCGACATGCCTTGGCACGGAAAATCTTCACCGCCAGCAGGTTGGGAGCAGCGGGAGTACCGCCTTACGACCGATCAGTACCTTGAGTANATTCTNGCCTTTATGGATACNCTGGGCCTGGATCAGCCAGTGGTCATGGGCTGTTCAATTGGTGGTCGTGCCGTTCTGCACCTAGCNCTCCACCACGCCAAACGTGTCCGTGCAGTGATTGGTCTGCAATCAGGACTGCATGCCGGCGGCGACAACAATCAACCGCAGGATCTCGACTATCTGCACCGACATGACGTCCATGGCGGCGAAGTGAGTGCGGGCACNGTGGCTGGNCTGATAGCCCCACAGAGCCCGGATGTGCACCGGCACGAGACACTATGGCATTACGCGAGCGGAGGCCCCGGTGTCTTCAAAGGCGACCTCTACTTCTATTTCATCGACGGTGACCTTCGCAATCAGTCGCTGGACATCGATACTGACGAGTGTGGTGTTTACCTGCTGTCCGGGGAGTATGACTTCTCCGCNCCGCCTTCGGCCGGAGAAGAAGTCGCGGCGCGGATTCCNGGCTCAACGTTTACGTTGATGAAACACGTCGGGCATTTTCCGATGAGCGAAAACCCCGAGGCGTTCCGGACCTACTTGCTNCCGATACTCGATGAGATCGANNGCAGATACGCGGCAACCTAANGGTCACAACTGAGCATCNCGGNTAGGCAGTAAGCAACGATNCGCCAGGCCATCGCTCTCATNCTGTTCCTGCTCTTAGTCCTGTTTCTCGAGCTATAGGGTTAGNNCGAACTGAAGCCGAAGCGAGTCCGCTCNCCTGGGGAACTGCGGCCNGCGCACCGATCAGATTTTCCCTGCAGNGTGTTGCCCTCAACNCAATATACTGTATATATTTACAGTATATGTGCATGTTGCCAGTACTGNCNANCAGGTTTTTCTCNACAAGGAATACCTNGGGTGCTGCCNCCGNAAACCGNGACAGTTTTTCGACAGTAANTATCTGATCTCGTTGCAGATGCAGCCCAAAGAAAACCACAAGAAAGCCTGGAAAAACTGTCGTAATTGGGCATCACGAAAAAAGAAGACGAACAAGCGCAGAAAGGAAAAAGAGCCCGTTAATGTCCTCTCCATCGCAGCTAAACAAGCTCATGCAATTGACCGGCATGTGGCGTGCATCCCACCTTGAGGATGCAAACAAGCCTGGCACTCCCACCGGATTCAAAGAACTTGATCGGGAACTTGCAGGTGGCGGCTGGCCGNCCGATGGTCTGACGGAGCTTCTGCACGACACAGCGGGTATAGGCGAGCTGAGCTTGCTGGGTCCTGCACTCGCCCATCTGTCTCGATACCAGACGCGCTGGATTGTCCTTGTTGCACCGCCATTCATACCCTACGCTCCCGGCCTGACAGCAATNGGGGTCGACCTGCACAACGTGCTGGTAGTCTGCCCTCCCCGTCATCGAAACCAGCGCAAACAATTGAACAAGGATGTACTTTGGGTTANGGAGCAGGCGCTTGCTTCTTCAAGCTGCAGTGCTGTCNTNTGTTGGGAGCAAACACTGCACCCCAAAGATCTTCGCAGGCTCAACCTTGCCAGTCGTAAGGGGCAGACCTGGGGCGTTCTGTTTCGCCCACTGTGTGTAGCACAAGACACTTCCGCAGCTGAACTCAGGCTCACCCTGAAAGGCCAGCAGCAAACCGACCATGCCCCCCACAGGGAAATCGAGGTTCAGATTCTCAAGCGCAGGGGTGGTTGTGCCACGGGGGCATTCAGAGTCAACCTACTCGACTCACTAGAACCTCACGCTGTCTACCCGCCCGAAAAACTAAGTGATAGATACTACTGCCCGCCCTCTTATTTATATGATGCCAGAAAGATATCTATTGGTCTCACTTTGCTTGAGGCATCGGTACCCCGTGAGGTTGACAGCTCTGATACGACTGCAGGCCTTGAACACCTGCAGCGTAAGGAAGCTGTCCGTGACCGATAAACATACAGTCGTCACAGTTGTAAATACTGACCTAACTCCGACTGAACCTCTGGTGTGGCAGTTGGGCTGAAAAATATGGCTGAAATTAAGGAGGGTTCTAAAGCATCTGCCCGGTTGATCCGCAAAGCCAGTCACATAACCTCGCCCAACTCCGATAAAGGTCTGTGGCTCTGTATTCACCTTCACGCATTGCCTCTTGAAGTGTTTTCGCGTGGTTTCCAAAGCCCCAACCAGCCTACAGTTGTCACCGAAGGGGCTCGCGTAGCCTGGCTCAACCAGGCCGCAGACGAGAGCGGCATACGCTCCGGTAGCAGCATCGACACAGCTTTTACGCTGGCACAAAGGGTCGTGTCTTTTGAGCGTGACCTGGACCGCGAACTGTCGGCTCTCTCGCAACTTGCAGGCTGGGCCTACCAGTTCACCCCCAATGTATCCATGGCCCCACCCTTCAGCCTTCTGCTTGATGCATTAGGCTGCTTGAAGCTTTTTGGAGGGCTCTCAGAGTTAACCCAGCTCATACTTGATGGTCTTGCGAAGATGGGCTATAGCGCCCGGTTTGGTGCCGCTAACACACCTATGGCAGCTCTCCTGCTGGCAAAAGCCGGGCTGAAATCTTCCGATTTCCTGCAAGCGCCCATTCCAGCGCTTGAAATCGAATCACGCACCATCAAATCCCTCGTGCGGTTGGGAATGCATAGCCTGGGTGATGTATTGAAGCTTCCTGCAAGCGGGGTCAGGCGGCGCTTCTGGGTCTACTTTGCTGACTATCTCGCAAGGCTCACAGGTGAGAGGCCCGATTCCCGCAAGTTTGTCGACCCAGCGCCAAGGTTCTTCAGCGAGATCGTTTTTCCAAGCGATGTCACGAATATCGAATCGGTGGTATTTCCGATGCGCCGACTGCTGAGCGAACTAGCACAGTTTATGCGCGGTCGCCAGCTTACTACCCAGCACCTTCCCTGGAAGCTCGACCACCGCAGCCAATCTTCCAGAAGCTTCAACATTTTTACCGCCAGCCCGGAGAATGACCCACTCCTTTTTTTTTCATTGACCCAACTGCAATTGGAGAAGATCACTGACATCAAAGAGCTTGACAGCGTCTCGCTCAAAGCAACTCAATTCGAACCGCTCCGGAGGCCCACGGGTGATCTTTTCGAAGGCACACGCTTTGAAGACAAAAACGGCAAAGTCAGCGAATCCGGCGGCGAACGAAAGGAAGAACAACTGCTTAATCTTCTGCGGGCGAGGCTTTGGCCGCGCACCTGTTTCGGGTTGTCAGAAGCCAATGACCACCGCCCGGAGAAAGCCTGGAAAACCGTGCGCCCCGACGTGCGGGATTACTGGGAACCCGATGAGCCGGGTGTACTGTTGCGCCCTTCACTCCTACTGCCGGAGCCTTTGCTGCTCAGGACCGTTGAAGGCGACCCCTGGCACCAGGGTCCCTTGCAGCTCATGCAAGGCCCAGAGCGGATTGATTTCGGGTGGTGGGACGGTGTCTCAAACGATCATGCTCAACACATTGTCGAAAGCAATTCTGAGTCTTTGCGGGGCGTAACAAGTGCGACGGCTGGCGAGTCCGGGCAAGAACCTACAAGAGAAACACATACGACGGCAGCGAGCGCAGGAACACGTGCTGGGCATACGCGTTCGGTTGAAAGGCGTCCTGCAGAAAAGCACCCTGTAGAAAGGCACGCTATGGCAAAGCCCTCTGTAAAAGAGCCCTCTGTTCAAAAGCCGTCTACTAAAAAAAGGGCGAAGAAGATGGGAGAGACTGCAGCAAGGAAGACCCGCGCTGCAAATGCGACCGTAGCGGCCAGGCTTGCAGATACCAAAGGTGCGGACCCATCACCGGAGGGGTATGCAAACCGCTTTTCCATGCGCAGTTCAGCGATCCAGCGCGACTACTACATTGCAAGGCAGACCAACGGGGTCAGGTTATGGGTATTCAAGGCCGGTGAGGCGTGGTTCCTGCATGGTTTGTTTGCATGACTATCGAATGCAACAACTGCACATCATCTACGCCGTCACACTCCCAGAAGGACTGGGTTGATGCCTGCCAGGTCCCTCCGCCCGGCCGCAAAATGGCTTGTCCCCCTTTCTCGCCCTGCTGCTGAGCGCCTGCGACACNATGGTTCTCGAAACCCTGGAAGATATTAGGATACCCAAGCGCGATGTCCTGATCGATCTCATCGAGTCGGCCAAGGAGGACGACCAGGAGCAGTTCAAGTGCGTTTGGCCTTTGACGGCGGCGACCTGGAAGCANCCTACAACGCCGTCAACGNGGAGCACGACGACAGTGTTGCGGCGGCCAAAGAAATCCGCGACAGGGTCGACAGCGTCGAGTCCGTTGCCAATGTGCTCTTTGGTGAATGNCAGGCGGAGCTCGCCGAGTACGCAATGCGTCGCTCCGCCGTGACAGCGAATGCCAACTNCGTGCCATCCAGACCCGCTCGATCGGGGTGTATGGGCGAGCGATGCCAGCCGCCTGCAGGCACAGACCACAGGCCTAGTAACCACGCAGCGCAGATCCCATGAGCGCCCTGGGCTTCCCAGGCAGCACCGCCAATGGTGCGACTGTGCCCAGCACGCCCCTCTGATATAATCTCCCCCCCTTCGGAAATCCTCTATTTCTCAAAGACTTATGGGCGATTCCAAACGTAGTAAAGAAAACACTGTACCGGTAGCGGCGAACCCGTTCCGGCGGGATTCGAAACCGGACCTCTCGGCCCCCGGCCAGGTAAAGACCGCTCCCGGGATATATGAAGAGACGCTGGCTGATGCTCACGAACTGCAGGAAAAGCCGTTTGTGTCTGCTGGGGTGAACAACATCCAGCGTCAGCATCTGAAAGGCAGGATGACGATCTGGGAGCGGATCAAGGTCCTCACCGACGAGGAGCCTCTGGTTCTGTTCCAGAATTGGGGTGAGAACCTCGACGGCGCCTCGCTGGTCACCGCGATATTGCGGATCGACGGCCGCGATATCGCCCTGTACGGCCACGATTTCACCATCCGTGCAGGCTCAATGGACGCCACTAACGGCAAAAAGCTTGCGCGACTATTCGAGCTTGCAGGCAAACGCCGCATCCCGTTGATAGGTATGAATGACTCCTCCGGCGCGTTTGTTCCGGCTGGCGTTGGTGGGCTCGACGGCTATGCGGAGGCCTTTACCGCATTGCGCAAAATCAGCGGCGTGGTGCCTTCGATCATGTGCATGTTTGGCTTCAACGCGGGTGGTGGCTCCTACCTGCCACGTCAGGGTAGTTTCCTGATACAACCCCACGACACCTTCTTCGGCCTGACCGGTCCCGGCGTCGTGAAGTCTGTACTGGGAGAAGACGTCACGGCCGACGAGTTGGGTGGTCCCAGCGTCCACGGCCAGACCGGTGTCACGGACATTGTCGTCGAAGACGAGGTCACAGCCCTTGAAACGGTGCGAGACCTGCTGCGCTACATGCCGGACAACAACAGTGTATTTGCACCGCAACAGGACACATCTGACCCCGTCGATCGCAAGACGTGGGACATCGACATCCTGTTCCGTAAGACCTTCAATTCCCCTACCGGATTCAACACACCATTCGACGTGAGCATTGTGATCCAGCAGCTCTGCGATCATGGTGACTACTTCGAAATTCAGCCGGAGCGGGCGCGCAACACCATCACCTGTTTTGGCCGCATGGGTGGCAGTGTTGTAGGGTTTGTCGCCAACAACTCGGCGGTTGGCTCCGGCCAGATTGATATTGACGCGGCCTACAAAAACGCTCGCTTCATTCGCTTCTGCAACCTTTACAATATCCCAGTGATCTTCATGGAAGACACTACAGGGTTCCTGCCCGGTCGCGAGCAGGAATCCGGCGGCATCGTGCAGGCCGGTCGGGCGATGCTGGATGCCATCATTGATTTACGCACACCCCGCTTTCTGGTCCTGCTACGCAATGCTATTGGCGGCGCATACGCCTCGTACAACAACTACCCAACGGGCGCAGACCTGGTCATAGCCCTGCCAACCACCCGGGTTGCCGTCATGGGCGCGCCCGGGGTCGAGTTTGTGTACAAGGATGAACTCCGCAGTGCACGGGGGCGGGTGAGTGCCCGGGTGCAGGAAGAGGTCATCCGGCTCGAATCCGCCGGCGCAAGCGCCGAAGACTCTGCAGCACAGGCGCAGGCCATTGCCCAGGCAGAACTGCGCGGTGTCGAGGCTGAGCTTGCCGCGCGCTACGAGAAGGAACTGATGAACCCGCGCGAAGCCCTGTCGCTGGGGTCCGTCTCAGAGATTGTTATGCCCGCGGACCTGCGTAAGGTGCTNGCACAACACCTNGANTTCCATCTGCGCAACTACACACCGGAACCACTCAACGCGGTTCAGAGGGAATTTCATTGAACGTCCTTGGCATCAAATCCNGGGGCGGCCATGCGCACCCCNTGGTCANCAGGAACCGGCGACTCGATCAGCACCCNTCATTGTGGGTACGGCGCTTTGATGCCCGCCACATGCGCCCTCTTATCATCTGCCGGGGACCCATCCGGAAGGAGGCGATGGATGTCTTCGAGGAAATGGGGATCGATGGCTACGGCATCNTGCTTTCGGAAAAAGACTCGATCACCTACGCCAACGCGCTTGCACCGGAACTCCGCCAGTTGACCAACCCNAATCNGATTCATCGGGTACCTGACTACACCGGCGCATCACGGGAAGAACGCGACGAGCGTATTCGTCAGATCATCGCAATCGCCCATGACAACGGCTACAACTCGGTGTTTGCGGGTTATGGTTTCATGGCAGAGGACGAGACAATGGTGGGCGCGCTCGAAGCAGCCGGCCTGATCTTTATCGGCCCATGCGCTACCACCGTACGCAAGGCGGGCAACAAGGACCTCGCCAAGCGCACGGCAATCACCGCTGACGTCTCGGTAACCCCGGGCGTCGACAACGCCACAACGCACACGTTGCTACGTATGGCTCCGAACGTCGAAGCGCTGAAAATACTGGCCGACGAGCACAAACTTGAGGTCGACTCAGTTGCATGGAATACGTGGTCACTTGAGGACACGGCCGATGCCGTATTGGANGCGTCTTATGCCAAAGGTGTTGATCTTTTTGATGTTGACTCTCTTGGTGAGGAACTGGAGCGCCAGGTTGCCGGGCTCTACGAACAGAACCCGGACTATCGAATACGGCTCAAAGCCATCGGNGGNGGCGGCGGCAAGGGCCAGCGCATCCTCGGTTCACCCGCCGAGTATGAAGGTGATGTAGCCACCCGAGCGGCGGCGGCCGCAGCCAATGCTCCTGCCGCGCTCCGCGAAATCCTAGCGGAAGTGAAAGCCAGCGGCGTCGGTGACAACAAGAACGTACTTGCCGAACTCAACATCGAGACGGTTCGGCACCAGGAAATTCAGGTTATTGGCAACGGGAACTGGTGCGTGACAATTGGTGGTCGGGACTGCTCGCTACAGAACAACGAGCAGAAGTTGCTCGAAGTTTCGGTCACGATAGAAGAGCTTGCGGCGGCNGCGGATGCCGCGGCNNCCGCCGGNGCGAGNGCCAAAGCCAAACGCCTCGCTCATGAACGCGATATTCTGGANGCCATGGAGGCGCAGGCGGTCCGCTTTGGTAAAGCAGTGGGCCTGGACTCGGTATCGACCTTCGAGTGTATTGCGGATGTAGATCAGCACTTCTTCATGGAGATGAATACCCGCATTCAGGTAGAGCATCGCGTCTCCGAACTNTGCTACGCACTGCGCTTCGAAAATCCGGATGACACGCAGGACGCATTGGTNGTGGAGTCACTGGTAGAGCTGATGGTGCTGCTNGCAGCACACGGGCCCCAGCTNCCGGAACCTCAGCGAATTCCCCGCGAGACGTCCGCGCTTGAGGTTCGCTTGAATGCTACCGATGCAGCACTCAGACCCAACGCNGGCGGTGTCATCGCCAACTGGTCAGTCCCNACCGCGANCGAGATCCGGGACGATCAGGGCATCAGCNGGCCCAACCCNGATACCGGGGTCTTCGTTCGGTACAACGTCGCAGGNGCCTATGACTCNAACATTGCACTNCTGTTGACCACAGGCCNCGNCCGCCGGGAAAGCTACGAGCGCATGGCNGAGATCATTCGTACCACCCGCNTTACGGGCCCGAACCTCGCTACCAACCTTGAGTTTCACTACGGCCTGCTGCAATGGCTNTTGGNCCAGGACGAATGGGCGCTGCCCACCACCGCGTTTGTCCTNCCCTACCTCACCGCTGTTGGGGCGCTGAAACGTGAGGTCGATNGCCTGGACTTCATCTACGCATACGATGAGCTTGTNAAGCAGGAGATGCAGCAGNTAGGCGGCGGAACGGCNGCGGTGGGCGTCAAAAAGGCTGCCGACGCCAAGGCCAGCCTNCTCGCNCGTGTGCTGCACCGACTGTTTGACGAGCCGCATCTGCTGGCGGGCTGGCAGAGCCGCAACCGGGACCGCTTCGAATTGGACGGAGAGAAGATCCGCTGGACTGTTAACGTGATTGACGTGGTGTCAGACACGTACCACTACCTGAATATGGATAGGGAAAGCGGCAATCCCGCGCTTTACCGAATCTGGGATCACGACGCGGACCTGCTGCACGACGCACTCGATTTCTATGCTGAAGTCCAACAACTGCTCGGTACCGATGACTGGTCAGCGGTGGTTGCGGCACTTGCCGGAGACAGCCCGGCCAGCATCGACCCCGACACCTGGGCCGCCGCGCAGGGCGCACACCTCGGCTTCCAGGCGGGCCTAGAAGTATTCTCGATATTACCGCACGCCGCGCTCAGTACCGGATTCTTTGATCTGCGGTGTAACGAAGATCTTACGGTTACGATTCCNGACGCCTTCCGAGATGCCGATCTGCAGGCCGAGGCCGCGCGGGTGCTGTCNCCTNCGCCGGTCGCCGCCGCGGACGAGATCATTGCCGAGACGGGGGGCATGTTTTATTCCCGAGAGGCGCCGGACAGACTACCGTTTATGGCAGCGGGGACACATTTCGAAGCCGGTGNCCCGCTCTACATCATCGAGGTGATGAAGATGTTTAACAAGGTGCTNGCGCCGTTTGCAGGCACCGTCGANGAGGTCNTCGCGGGCGACGACGGNACAATCATAAGNAAGGGCCAGCTGCTCTACAAAGTGACACCGGATGAGGCGGTCAAGGTAGAATCGCCGGCAGAAATTGCTGCCCGCAGGCACTCTAACACCCACAATTTCCTCAACCGTCAATCAGCCTGAGGTCACCCATGATCACCGGACTCGACCATGTCGCCATCGCCGTGCCTGACCTAAAGAAAGCTATTGCACGCTTTCTAGATGACTTTGGGCTGACCTACGAAGGCTCGGAAGATGTAGTGGCAGCCAACACCACAACCGCGTTTTTTCCGATCAGTGCAGCCACAAGCATTGAACTTGTACATCCGCTGGAGGGTGGTGGTCCTATTGCAAAGTACATAGAGAAGAACGGTGGCGGCATCCACCATATCTGCTTCCGCAGCAACGACGTCATCGCGGACATGGCACGGCTCAAAGAGAAGGGTTACCAGCTTTTGTCGGACGAACCGAAGCCGGGCGCGCACGATACCAAAACTGTCTTCATCCACCCCAAGTCCTGCGGCGGAATCCTCATCGAAATTGCCGAGCACACCCACGGCGAGCATGCCGCGGCCAATCAGGCCACCGGCTGAACAGCCGTGGCGCACCTGGCGCCGGGCATCCACTCTCCCCTAGCTGATATTCTTGAGCCGCTGAACTGCGGCTGGAGGCCTCCAATATGGCTGATTACAAACCTGACCCCTCCTCTATCGACGACTGGGAGACTGCTGCCTCGAAGCTACTCAAAGGCAGGCCGACGGCAAGCCTGGTGCAGCACACCTCGGAAGGGATCGACGTCAAACCACTCTACACGTCGGCCGACATCGGTGAGCTGGAATACGCCGATACCATGCCCGGCCTCGAACCGTTCATTCGCGGCCCGCAGGCGACGATGTATGCAGGCCGCCCCTGGACGATCCGCCAATATGCCGGGTTCTCCACGGCTGAAGAGTCGAATGCGTTCTACCGCCAACTGCTTGACGAAGGTGGCCAGGGAATTTCGGTAGCATTCGATCTTGCCACCCACCGGGGTTACGACTCCGATCATGAGCGGGTCACCCACGACGTTGGCAAAGCCGGAGTGGCGGTCGACTCAATCGAGGACATGAAGATTCTCTTCGATGAGATCCCCCTCGACAAGGTCTCGGTGTCCATGACCATGAACGGCGCGGTGTTGCCGGTGATGGCCGGCTACATCGTCGCCGCGGAGGAGCAGGGAGTTGAACAAAGCGCCCTCGCAGGGACTATTCAGAACGACATCCTCAAAGAGTTCCTTGTTCGTAACACCTACATCTACCCACCGCAGCCCTCGCTCAGAATCATTGGCGACATCATCGCCTACTGCACTGAAAACATGCCGCGGTTCAACACGATCTCTATTTCCGGCTATCACATGCAGGAGGCGGGTGCAGACTCGGCTTTGGAACTGGCCTACACGCTGGCGGACGGCAAAGAGTACATCCGCACGGCGCTGGGCGCGGGCCTTGGTATTGATGACTTTGCCCCGCGCCTGTCCTTTTTCTGGGGCGTTGGCATGAACTTCTATATGGAGATTGCCAAGATGCGCGCCGCGCGGCTCCTGTGGGCGCGGATCGTTGATGAATTCAATCCCCAGAACCCTCGCTCGAAGATGCTACGCACCCACAGCCAGACCTCAGGCTGGTCGCTCACCGAGCAGGACCCGTACAACAACGTTGTGCGTACCACCATCGAAGCGATGGCCGCCGTGTTTGGCGGCACGCAGTCGCTGCACACCAACGCGCTTGATGAGGCCATTGCGCTCCCCAGCGAGTTTGCAGCGCGTATTGCGCGAAACACTCAGCTCATCCTGCAGGAAGAAACCGGCATCACTGACGTGGTTGACCCCTGGGGCGGCTCGTACATGATGGAGTCCCTCACCCAACGTATCGCGGAACGGGCTTGGGAGCTCATCAACGAGATCGAGGAGGCGGGTGGCATGGCTGAGGCCATAGAGTCCGGGCTGCCCAAGCTGCGTATTGAAGAGTCCGCCGCGCGCAAACAGGCCCGGATCGACCAGGGTCAACAGGTCATCGTTGGAGTCAACAAATACCAACAGGTTGAGCAGGACGAAGTCGACGTACTCAAGATCGACAACGAGGCCGTATTAAAGGTCCAGTTGGATCGTCTGAGAGATATTCGTGGCTCCCGCGATCAAGCTGCCGTAGATGCGGCGCTGTCGGCGATCACCGAGTGCGCTAAAGGCGGCGAAGGCAATCTGCTCGACCTGGCAATCAGGGCAACGCGCCTCAGGGGGACAGTTGGCGAAATCAGCGCCGCCATGGAAGTGGAGTTCCGCCGCTTCGAGGCATCGACTCAAACCGTGTCCGGCGTCTACGGTGAGTCGTTTGCGCAAGATGAAGGCTGGCAGAACATTGCTTCCGGCGTAGAAGATTTCGAATCCAAGCAAGGCCGACGCCCCAGGATGCTCGTATGCAAGATGGGCCAAGACGGTCACGACCGCGGAGCCAAGGTCATCGCCACCGCGTTTGCAGACGTCGGGTTTGACATAGACCTGTCACCGATGTTCTCCACACCTTCCGAAGTGGCCCGACAAGCCGTTGAAAACGATGTACACATCGTGGGTGTTTCGTCCCAGGCCGGCGGGCACACCACCCTTGTGCCGCAATTGATTGACGAGCTGAAACGTGAACAGGCGGATGACATCATTGTGATTGTCGGCGGCGTGATCCCGAAGGGCGATTACGACGCTCTGGAATCGGCCGGGGTGCGGGGGATTTTCGGACCCGGCACCCCAATCCCGGTTGCGGCCCGCCAGGTACTGGACGCCGTCTCCGCCGCCCGGCAATGATCGATACCGACGCCCTGCGCGCCGGTAACCGGCGCACGCTTGCTCGCGCAATCACCCTGATCGAAAGCTCGCGGGACGAGGACCGCGAGGCCGCGCAGGCATTGCTGGCAGATGTCCTGCCGGATACCGGCAACAGCATCCGGGTAGGGATCAGCGGTGTCCCCGGCGTCGGCAAGTCGACGTTTATAGAAGCGTTTGGTGTTGCCCTTGTTGAACGCGGGCGCAAGGTTGCGGTGCTCGCAGTCGACCCCTCCTCCCCGATCCATGGTGGCAGCATCCTTGGGGACAAAACCAGGATGTCTGAACTGTCCCGGATCGACAATGCCTACATTCGCCCTTCCCCCACTTCAGGCGCGATTGGCGGCATCGCGGAGAAAACCCGCGAAACTATCCTGCTATGTGAGGCTGCAGGGTTCGATGTAATCCTCATCGAAACCGTAGGAGTGGGCCAGTCCGAATACGACGTTGCGGCCATGGTTGACTGCTTTATGTTACTTGTTGTCCCCAACGCCGGCGACGAACTCCAGGGCATTAAACGCGGCATCACTGAACTGACGGACATCCTCGTTGTGAACAAAGCGGACGGCAATGCCATTGCCCAGGCGGAACAAACCAGGCGCTATTACGAAAACGCGTTTCACATCCTGCACAGTGGGGGCGGCTGGCGACCCCGGGTACTAACCTGCTCGGCGCTTGAAAAAACCCAACTGGGCGAAATCTGGGACACGCTGCAGACCTATCTCGCCGAAACTGCCGACAAGCTCGCCGAAAAGCGTGCCGGCCAGAATGTCGACTGGATGGAGCAGTTGATTCAGGAAATGCTGATGGCGAAGCTCAAGCGAAGTGGACCTGTTCAATTGCGATTGCCCGACCTGAGGGAAGAAGTGTGCAACGGATCAGTGACACCCTATGCGGCAGCGGCAGAGGTACTGCGCATGATGGACGAAGTCGCCGAGTGAAAACCGGCGTGCCGATGATTCACTCAGGTAGCGGCGCGTTTGGTTAGATCAGCCCCATTTGCTTGGCGTCCTGCAGTTCCCGAAGCGTTGGTCTGCAGTGGCAACCCATGATCAGGTCGGCGCCGAGAAGCAGGTTGAAATTACAATTCGCATCCCGATGGTGGACAAAGTGATGGAGCGAGACAACTCGGCACCATCGCGTTCCGCAGACCTATGCCAATCACTAGGGTGGATGGTTTTGCTCAAGAGCGGATAGAGCAATAGCGGCACAACCGTTTCAACCCCATGGGGCATGGTATCGGTGGATGGCCGCTTCAGTATGCGTGGCAAGCAAATAACTTGTCACCAGCCCGAACATTGTTTCGATGAAAGCGCCCAACACCAGCATCCACTCCGTTGTCTCTCAGGTGTATCAGTACGCCCGGTCTGTTCACTCCGGGGGNATCCAGGACCTTTGATTCTTTCGGANCGTTATGGATCGTCCTGAACCGACATGCCGAGTCTCAAGAGGCTGTAACACACTCAGTGATTCCGAAATGCCAGTTCTCCCACACTCACACCCAGCCCGACACCGCGCCCGCCAAGCTGAGATGCTCTCACAGGCAAGTTTCTTCCGGGATCAATGACAAGCTTGCACTCTGGAATAAATACTGTATATATTTATATGTACTGTACATATAACCAGTTTCGTCTATCTTTGCCATGTCAGTACGTTATGCAGAGCTGCACTGTATCAGCAACTATTCCTTTCTTCGTGGAGCATCGCATCCCGAAGAACTGGTGCTGCGTGCCAGTACGCTGGGCTACTACGCCATTGCGGTCACCGACGAGTGTTCGATGGCAGGCACGGTCAAGGCGCACATGGCGGCGGAAGAATGTGGCATCAAGCTGATTGTTGGCAGCGAGTTCCGGCTTGACGATCGAGCCTCGCCGGATGAACCCTCTGTTCACCTGGTGCTCATTGCCCCTTCCCGCACTGCTTACGGGGAGATTTGCAACCTGA
>PAWP01000032.1 GCA_002714125.1 Gammaproteobacteria bacterium | reverse complement strand
CAACGAATTGGAGACTCAAACTGTTTTGCCTCGTAACTTCCGATAGAGAGCTCAGATCGCAGCGTCCTTGGCATCGTTTGAAAGCGGAGACTCCCCGCGTTCGAACAGTGCGGAGGTCGCCGCGATCTGATGGAAAACGTCGCCCCGCTCGGCCCCGTTTACCAGGCAGGCACTCTTTCTGGGAATCCAGTCGCGATGGCGGCCGGTTTGAAAACCCTGGAACTCATTCAGGTAGACGGGTTCTACGCGGATCTCGCCAAGACCGCTACCAGCTTGGTTAACGCCATCGCTGCACTCGCGGATGACGTAGGGCTTGCGTTCACGACCAATCAGGTAGGCGCCATGTTTGGTCTTTTCTTCAGCGCAGGTCCCATCGACGGTTTCGATGCAGTGATGGGCTGTGACACCCAGCGGTTCAATCACTTCTTCAACGCAATGCTCGACGGTGGGGTCAACCTCGCACCTTCACCCTTTGAAGCAGGTTTCGTTTCTGCCGCACACGGCGCCGCCGAGATCGACGCGACCGTCGAGGCGGCACGTTGGGCATTTGCTTCAGTTGTAAGTTCAGAATAGGGACCAACCCATGGCCACATACGATGTGTACGGGCTCGGCAATGCGATCGTTGACACCGAGTTCGAGGTAACGGACGAGGTTGTTGCCGCCTGCAACGTCGACAAAGGCATGATGACGCTGATCAACGAGTCGCAGAAGCATGCACTCCTAGCCGAGCTTTCCAAGACTCACGATGCGGTCAATCGCTCTAGCGGTGGCTCGGCCGCCAACACCATAGTGGCCGTAGCCCAATTCGGTGGTACCCCGTACTACAGTGGCCGTGTCGCGAGCGACAATACCGGAGACTATTTTATTTCCGACCTTCTTGCCGCGGGTGTTACCACAAATCTGGAAGCTGTCCGAGTCACCGGAGTCACGGGTGAGTGCCTTTCGCTCGTAACGCCCGATGCTGAACGGACCATGACGACGTGCCTCGGAGTCAGCGGAGATCTTTCACCGACCGTGATCGACGAGAATGCGCTCAGCTATTCGAAGTATCTCTACCTGGAGGGTTATCTAGTCACCGGAGACTCTTCCCGTGAAGCCTTGTTCAGAGCGCAGGACATCGCCCGCGCCAATAACGTTACGGTATCGCTGACATTGTCAGATCCGGCGATTGTCGACGCTTTCCGCCCTGTTTTCGACGACATCGTTGCCAGAGGCGTTGACCTACTGTTCTGCAACGAAGAAGAGGCCAAGCTCTGGGTCGGCGCCACTGATACCGAGTCCGCGGTCAGCGCGGTGGCACAGCGTTGCCCCACTTACGCAGTGACCCGCGGTGCNGCCGGTGCCNTCGTATCGCACAGAGGTCAAGCNATACCGGTCGCAGGGANCAAAGCCACGCCTGTCGACACCACGGGCGCTGGGGACATGTTCGCGGGCGCCTACCTCTGGGCCCTCAGTCAGGGGCAAAGCCANATGGAGGCTGCAACGCTGGCAAACAAGTCGGCCGCGACCGTGGTTTCACACTTCGGCGCCCGCCTGACCGCGGACGTTTTTGCCAAACACCTGCAGCGCTAACATCACCGGCCTAACCCAGAGCAATAGCNCTCAGAACAGACTCTGCTGACGGTCCACNANAGCTGCGAGCGTTTCGTCNCTGAAGTGCAGTATGGCGTCTGCTATGGGTGCAAGTTGGCGGTGCACGTAGAACTCATAGTCATAGGGTGACTCTCGATAGCGCGCGGGCTCGGGACCGTTGACCGTCATGACGTATTCAACCCAACCACCGCCGAAGCGATACTGCGCAGGGAGCCCCCGAGCCGCCCGGATCTCCTCCAGAAGGCGCGCTGCACGTACGTGCGGTGGCACGTTCTTCTCGTATTGATCCAGCTCCCGCCGAATCCGCTTCCGGAGTACAAGTTCGTCNTCACGCTGCCCCGCTTCGACCTCTCGGACGGTCGCGCGAATGAAATCGGCATAGGGCTCACCTTCGAACACCCGACCATAGAGTTCTCGCTGAAATGCNCGCGCGATTGGGGACCAGTCGCTGCGGACCGATTCNAGNCCTTTGAAGACNAGCCCTTTGCCCTCGACAAGNCCCGCGTAGCGCTTTTTGCTGCCTTTATTGGAGCCTCGCACCGTNGGCATGAAAAACCGGGAAAAGTGCGTCTCATATTGAATTTCGAGGCGGCTCGGCAGCCCATAGCTGCGTTCGAGTTCGTCCTCCCAATAGTCATTNAGGAGGCCCTCGATCGCTTTGCCCGCATTATCAGGATCANCGGANCCTGAAGGCAGGCATACAAAGACGGAGTCTGTNTCGCCGTAGATGACTTTGAAGCCACGCTCATTCAAGANATCCCGGGTGCGTCCAAGGATCTCGTGCCCGCGCATCGTGATCGAACTAACCAACCTTGCATCGAAGAACCGGCAGCCGGGCGTTCCGAGCACGCCGTAGAACGAGTTCATGATGATCTTGATCGCCTGGGACATTGCAGGACGGTCAGCGCGTTTTGCTTCGTCGCGCGCGGCCCAGAGTTCTTCGATGATCCNTGGCAGCAAATGCCGTTCGCGAGAAAATCTACCTTCCTTNAAGCCGGGTACAGGATCATCAGCCTCACCAAGACNAGCCACCGCGAGNCCGAGCGGATCCACCAGNAACGTTCGCACAATCGACGGGTANAGGCTCTTGAAATCGANCACTAGTACATCGTCGAAAATGCCCGCCTCTGAATCCAGCACAAAGCCGCCAGGTGATGCCTCCATACTGCCCTCATGGACAACCGGCGCAACGAAGCCCTCCCTGTGCAGGCGCGGCAGATAGAGGTAATCAAATGCCGCCACTGCGCCGCCCATACGGTCCATATCAAGCCCGGTCAGCACCGTGCGATCAATGGCATAGTCCATGAGATTGGTTGCCTCGAATACATCCCAGACCAGCCGGCAGTCCTCGAGGTTGTAGCGCGCGAGTGCTAGCTTGTCATTGGCAAACATCTCTTCGATTTCGAAGGCGCGGTCGTCCACATCATGGACCAGCTTGCCGCGTCCCAGAACCTCGCTTGCCACATCATCCAGCGCAAAACTCTCGAAAGAGTAAGTGGCATTACGCAAGAGCTCAATCCCATCGAGCACAAGCCGCCCGGGTAGCAGCGCGTAGTTGCGCTCCTCAGTCCCGGNCGGATGCCGCCAGGCTATGGAACGACCATCCCGTGCCGGGTTAAACGGAACCNCGAGCCTATCGGCTTTGAGCTGAAGAAACCTTAAATCAAAGCCAACAATGTTCCAGCCAATGATGGCGTCAGGGTCGAACTCGTCAATATGCTCGAGGGTCCGCCTGAGNACCGCTGCCTNNTCAGGAACAAACTCAACACCAGCTGCNCTACCGGATACCGACTCACCGCNCACTACCACCCGTTCATAGTCCGGCGCGCAGAGCGCGACGGACAGAAGCGAGTCATCCGAGACGCCCGTTTCGATGTCGAGTGAGAGCAGCCGGAGCTGGGGCCGATAATCGTTCCGACTGATTTTCGGGTCGCCCATGTAGCGGTACCCAGCCCGTGCTGTAACAGTGCCCTCGACCCGCACGGCGCCGGTGATGAACCGCTCCATAAGAAATCGGTCCGTAGGACGAACATCCGCTTCATACAATGTGATGCCCGCTTTTCGCGCTCGGGTGCGGGCCGCGTTCAGATCGCGTTGGGTGGGGAAGTAACAGGCGCGCACGCCTGAACCTTTGAAGGTGCGCAGCGCTACCTCCGCCTCGCGCATCCGCACTGAGCCACCACAAGCCTGAACGAACGCGCCATGGTCATCCACCACAACAAAAGCCACTGATTCTTGCGCCGTAAATTCGACTTCCACAGGACCATCATCCGTGACAAGCCAGAACAGAAGCGATTGCCGATCGCCCTGCTCACGCCACTGTCGGGTCAACACAAACCCGTCGATTGTCTCCACACCCGCCATATTTGACCCACCCGCACTCAGCTTAACGCTCGGCCCGATGGCAACAGCTTCGCGTCCCCTAGACTCATATTTTGCCCGTTTGCGTAACGCCCTGGAGTACTTCGTGAGCGAAGAATTGAACGAACTCGAAGACGATGGCCGAACTACCTCGCTATGGCTGCAAGCAATCCACGTCCAAGACCGAGATCGTCTTGCCCGAATCGAAACTCCATAGGTGTTCAAACGGGTGAAAACGCTCAGCTTCTGAGCCAACAGGGTGCTCCTATACCCTCGCGAAGAAGAACTTAGAGACACACAATGGCGTGAACCGGACAACGAAATCAAAGCACCCCTGAAAGTTGACGCAAGCAAGCACTAGCGTGCTGCGCTCAGCGCGGCACCACCAGTAGCCCGTGTCCGGCCGACTCGAGCAGTGATACAGGCAAACCATAGGCCGCCTCGACATTAGCCTCACTCATGACTGCCGCCGGATCTCCTGACGCAAGCACGATGCCGTCATGCAACAGTACAACGTGATCAGAACTCCTGAGCGCGAGATTGAGATCGTGAATTGCGGCAACGACTGTCCCGCCCGCATCCGCCACGTCACGGATGCGACCTGCAATAAGTTCCTGGTACCGCAGGTCGAGCGCGGTGGTAGGTTCATCAAGCAGCAGCAATGACTCGCCCATTCTGTCCCAGATCTGGGCAAACACCCGCGCGATCTGCACCCTCTGTCGTTCGCCGCCGGAAAGCGTGACCACGTTCCGTTCAGCTAGCGCGGTCAGTTCAAACGCCGCCATGACCTCGGTGCAGACATCGAGGTTCTCGCGCATGCTGACGTCCGTATGAGAAGTTCGGCCCATCATTACCACTTCCGCCACCTCGAAGGGGAAATCGAGCGTGGTGTCCTGGTGCAGCATGCCCATGATCCGGGCGCGTTCANGCAATGGCCANGTACCAACCGGTCGGCCATCGAGCAGGATCTGACCCGCTGTGGCTGCAACATCGCCNCCTATCGTACTAAGCAAGGTCGACTTGCCCGCNCCGTTAGCACCAAGCAAGGCGCAGGACTGACCGCGCCCAAGNGTGAGCGAAATCCCGCGCAGAATCNTCTGTTCACCAACGCGCACAGAAACCCCGTTCAGCTCGATCAAAACCCAAGCCTCGCNCGCTGTCGGAGGATGAGAAATACAAAAAACG
Organism: Gammaproteobacteria bacterium; assembly: GCA_002714125.1. Next base: position 12,688 of record PAWP01000032.1, on the reverse strand, counting down.
GCCCCCCTATGAGGGCGGTCAGGATACCAACGGGTATTTCGAGTGGAGCGACCACCGTGCGCCCAAGCGTGTCTGCCAGCACCAGTAGTAGCGCTCCGCCAAGCGCTGATCCAGGCAACACAATGTAATGGCTCGATGAGACGCCAAGCCGGATCAAATGCGGAATGATCAGACCCACAAATGCGATCACTCCGGCTATCGCAACCGAAACGCCCACAACCAGTGCCGCAAGCACGATCACATAGCCGCGAAGCCGCCCAACCGAAACACCAAGATGAATAGCCTGAGAATCACCAAGCGTCATCGCGTTGAGTCCACGGCCCTGCGCCGTTAGCAGCACCGTCGCCACCGGGATCACCAGAGCCAAGGCGACGCCGCTCCAGGTTGCGCCATTAAAACTGCCAAGTGCCCAAAAGGTCATTGTGCGCAACGCCGCATCGGTGGCGACGTAGGACAGTAGCCCCATCCCTGCTATGGCAACCGTGTTAATTGCGATCCCCGCGAGCAGCATATGCGAGATCGTGCCCCCTACACGGCCGATGTAAAGCACCAGCATGGTAGTCAACATGCCGCCAATAAAGGCACTGAGGGGCACGCCAAGCGCGGTGAATGCAGGCACGCCGAGAACAATCGCCATACCCGCGAACAATGCCGCACCNCCTGAGACACCGATCAGCGCTGGNTCCGCCAGCGGGTTACGGAANAGCCCCTGGATGGCGGCGCCGGAGCAGGCCAGCCCCGAACCTACCAGGGCCGCCNTCAACGCACGTGGNAGTCGTATATCNTAGAAAATGCTGGCAACCACCGCATCGCTGCCAAGCGCAGCGAGGTCAATGTTTACCGGACCAGAGAGCGCAGCAGCGAGAACGGCCAACGCCGCGCCGGCTCCGAGCAGCGGCAGAGCAACCAGCTGTCTACGACGCATTGGCATGGCGTTCAGGTTAGCACCGGCAGCGTGCCGTTCACCACGCTGCCGGTAGGTGTAGGCGGCGCAGAGCAGGCCATGACCTCAAGGCCATTCTCAACCCCAACGGCAAGTGCTTCAGCCCAGGCCCGGTCGATCTCGTGTGCTGCCCTAACCGACGAGATCCCGCTGTGTTGCACGCAGAAAAGCAGCACCGTCCGGTGCGCGCCAGTCAGGCGGGTCAGGTGCGCGATGTGTTTCGCCGCGCGCGCCGACACAGCATCTGGGAAGCTGCCAGCACCAGTCTCTGGATCATGCAGGAGCGTGACGCTTTTGACTTCGACCAGACAGGTGCGCGGATCGTCTGGGTGGCCGCTCAGCGCAAAGTCGAAGCGACTATCTTCAACCTTCACCTCCGCCCGGACCTCTGCGTAACCCCTCAATTGCTCCAANGTGCCCTCTTTGATCGCTTCTCCGACGATCGCATTGGCCCGCACCGAGTTGATCGAGACGCGATGACCATCAATCTCCACAAGCTCCCAGGTGTAACGGTACTTGCGGTTTGGATTATTGGAAGTGGAATACCAGACCAGGCTGTCTGGCTCGGCGCAGTTTGTCATCGCACCCGTGTTTGGGCAGTGCATGGTTACGGTGGCACCGTCATCCAGCGTCACATCCGCAAGGAATCGCTTGTACCGGCGCACAAGACGCCCCCGTTCCAACGGCGCTGCGTACTTCACCTGAGTGCTCGCGCCAGCCGCCGTACTCCCTCTTGGAGCCTCGGCAGAGACTCCGCATAGGTAATACGTACGTGCTCCTGGGCACGATGGAAGCCAAAGTCGGTGCCTGGTGTGATCGACACATGATACTGATCAAGGGCAGTGTTACAGAAGGCCTCGGCCTCCAGCCCCTCGGGCAACTCGGCATAGACGTAAAACGCACCCTCGGGCATACGTGGAACCCCAAATCCAGCCTCTCGCAAAGCCGGCACAAGGAAGTCGCGCCGCTCCTGCAACGTCACACGCTGTGCCTCCATGACCGCCATGGTCTCGGGATTGAAGGCTGCCAAGGCCGCGTGCTGGGCAAGCGTTGAGGGACAAATAAAGAGGTTCTGCGCGAGCTTAAGCGCGTCAGCCTGTGCGCCCTCAGGCACCACCAACCAGCCAAGTCGAAACCCTGTCATGCCGAAGTACTTGGAGAAACTACCAATGACAAAAGCATCATTGGTCAGACTCAGGACCGAGCGAGGCGGCTCTTTGGTGAACGTGAGTTGATGGTAAATCTCATCCATCAAAAGGAACCCTGCGCGCGCGTCAACGACTTCAATCACTTTGCGCAGCGCGCCTTCTTGAATCACTGAACCCGTCGGGTTTGCTGGAGATGCCAGCAACGCGCCTCGCGTTCGCTCATCCCAAGCCCCCTGCACGAGGGCGCCGTTAAGCTGATAATCCTCACCAGGCCCCACAGCAACCAGCTGTGCCTGCCCGCCGAAGGTCTGTAGAAAATGGCGGTTACATGGATAACCGGGATCAGCCATGACGAGATTGTCTCCCGGCTCCACCACCATGGCGGTGGCCAACAGCAGCGCGCCCGACGCGCCTGCGGTGACCAAAATCCTTTCGTGGCCCACGTCACAGCCATAACGACTGGCATAGAACCCCGCCACCGCTGCGCGCAGTTCGGGAAGGCCGGACGCGGCTGTGTAGCGGGTCAGGCCGCCGTTAACCGCTTCGGCAGCAGCCTCCAGAATAGGCTGCGGCGTAGCGAAGTCCGGCTCACCCACCTCCATATGAACCACATCAACCCCAGCGGCATCGAGTGCCTGCGCGCGAGCGAGCAGCTCCATGACACGGAAAGGCGCGATGGCCTTGAGACGGCGTGAATAAAGGCGTTGCGGCAAGTTACTTCCTATCAGGTTAAGCAGCGTGCACGGCTCCAGAGTCAAGGGCGTTATTGCCAACCCTGCGCAAGCAGGCCATACCCGTGCAAGGGCGCACTTTTCCCTACTCCAACGAAGGTGTCCAGCCGCATGGGGCTCTCCAACCCCTCCGCAAGGAACTCACCCATCCCATGGAGGCCAATAGTCCAGCAAAAGCCCACGCGAATTCCCTTGGCGTCGCAAAAGTCATCTGGTAACGTTCGCCGCTCGATTTTTCCGCGACTATTCGCAGGGGATAGTGGAACCGTATGGCAGCCAAGAAATCGAAGACGCCTGCAAAGAAAGCCAAAACACCAGCAAAAGCAAAGGCAAAATCTCCGAAGAAAAAGGCTGCCGCCAAGGCCGTAGCAAAGAAAAAGGCACANGCNAAAGCTGCNGCCAAGGCAAAAGCACCTGCAGCGAAAGCCCGGAAAGCCAAACCGGCAAAAGCCAANGCCCAGCCGACCGCCGCCAANGGCGAGACCGGCGACGGCAGCCTGACCCGCTCCTTCGAACCCTACAAAATAAAGAAGGGTGAGGAGTACATGAATGAAGACCAGCGGGACCACTTCCGCNACATCCTAAATAACTGGAAGCTCCAACTGATGCAGGAGGTCGACCGGACGGTGACCCATATGCGCGACGAGGCTACCAACTACCCNGANCCTTCCGACCGTGCAAGTCAGGAGGAGGAGTTCAGTCTCGAACTAAAGACGCGCGATCGCGAGCGGCGCTTAATAAAAAAGATCGACAGCACACTCGAGATGATCAGTCTGGACGACTACGGCTTCTGCGAGTCCTGCGGNATCGAGATCGGCATCCGCCGCCTTGAGGCCCGNCCTACCGCGACNCAGTGCATCGACTGTAAGACGCTCGATGAGATCAAGGAACGCCAGACCCTCGGCTAGTCCGATCAGGCCCCAGCAGCAACTATCCTGCTCAGCCGTTCCGCTGTCNGGTCATCAGTGTGGTCAGATCTCGCTCGCTGATTCAATAGCACACAACCAGGATCCTCGACGCCCATGACGTATGTTGGGAGATTTGCACCTTCACCAACCGGAGCTCTGCATCTAGGTTCCCTGGTCGCGGGGCTTGCCAGTTATCTGGACGCCCGAGCCGCCAACGGTCGCTGGTTGTTACGTATAGAAGACCTCGACCCGCCCCGGGAACAGCCAGGAGCCGGCGACCTGATCCTGGCAACCCTGGAGGCATTTGGCTTTGAGTGGGACGCAGATGCTGTCTGGCAGCACACACGGCTAGAAGCCTATGCGCAGGCTCTAGACCTACTCCAGGAAGGCCAACACGTCTATCCGTGTGTTTGCGCNAGGAAATCCTTCAGCGGCGCCTATCCCGGCCGCTGCAGGTCGCGGAATTTCGCCAAAACGAAAGAGCCCTACGCGATCAGAATGCGTGTGCCCGAGGGGACGGTGACGTTCTCCGATCGATTAATTGGACCCGTCACGTTCGACTGGTCCGCGATCGGAGACTTCATCGTTAGGCGGAAAGACACCTTCTTCGCGTACCAACTGGCGGTAGTCGTAGACGACATCGCTAGCCAGGTAAGCCATGTGATTCGTGGCAATGACCTGCTCAACTCCACTCCCCGGCAACTGACGCTCTATACAGCCCTAGAGGCGACGCAACCCACCTTCGGCCATTGCGCGACCGTAGTCCATGACGAAGGCGGCAAGTTGTCGAAGCAGACAGGGGCAAAGGCCGTCGACCCAAACAATCCCGGCCCAACGCTATTGGCCGCGCTAAGCTGCCTCGGCCAGGACACGGCTGGTATCAATCCGGCCGCACCGGTGGCGGAGATCATGGGCGCTTCAATCAGCCGCTGGGACCCGACTCGTGCGGGGTTTGCACAAACCGTGAATGCGTCCGGCAAAGCGGTCGTTTGATCCACTCGGNCAGGCNGGCAGCACCTTTTGCCTCGTGCTAAAACGATGTTTTGAGGGCCGCACGTCTGGAGGGCCTTGGATGTTCATTGAACGGCTGGTGCTGTTTGTTGTGCTGGGCTTCTTTGTGTTCAGCCCGACCATCGGCACCTGGCTCGAGGCCAGCGCACCTTACTGGTACCGGCACTACCTGCCCTGGCTGATGGTGATCGCGCTCTGCGCCTGGCTACATATGCGTGCAGACNGTCGCAGCGCCGACGAGGAAAACCAAACCGAGCGGCAGTCAAGAGACNCCTGACCATGTTCGAACTCACCAGCCTCGCGGGGTTTGCGCTCACCTATCTGCTGCTGCTATTCGGCTCGGCATTTGCCGCGGACCGCGGCTGGGTCCCCGCCGGGATTGTGCATAGCACCGTCACACGCACACTCGCGGTCGGCGTATTCGCNGGNTCCGTCGCCTTTTTCGCCTCAATGAANCTNGCCGCNACCTACGGATCAGGCTATCTGCTCTACTTCATCGGTGGCAGCGCTGCCTTCCTAATTGCCCCCGTGTTTTTGAACCCGCTCTGGCGCCTATCGCAGCGGCACAAGTTGGGTTCGCTTGCGGATGTATTCGCCTTTCGCTATCCNGGCCCGTGGGTTGGAGCAGTCGTTACGNTCTTNATGCTGATTGGCATGTTGCCACTCATCGCNCTGCAGATTCAGGCAGCCGCGGCAACAATCCATATGCTNAATCAGGACCTCTCACAGAACACCTTTGCCATNGCGTTCTGCACCATGTTGACCATATTCGCGATCCTGTTTGGTGCACGCCACCTTTCCATGAGATATCAACACGATGGCCTCGTGGTCGCCATTGCATTCGAATCTCTGGTCAAGCTTGTCGCCATGCTGACGCTTGCGGGCTGCGCAATCTATGGGGTTTTTGGCAGCGTGGGTCAGCTCAATGCCTGGCTCGCGCTTCAGACCGAAGTCAACGACGGGCTTTTGTCCGAAGGNTCATCACGAACGCTATTNCTGCTCTTTTTTGCCGGCGTCGTCGCGATGCCCCATGTATACCACATGCTGTTCACTGAGAACGACGATGAGCGTGTGCTGGCCGGTCTGCGCTGGGGAGTGCCNCTCTTTCTTCTGATCATGAGCCTCGCCATCGCGCCGGTCGTCTGGGCNGCAGACTTTGCGGGGCTAACCGCGGACCCCGAGTACTACCTGCTCGGNATGGGCCTGCATCTCGAAAGTCCAGCACTTACCATGCTCGCCTTCATTGGCGGTTTGGCCGCAGCCAGCGGCGTGCTTATCGTATCGACCCTNGCGCTGTCATCGATGACACTCAACCATGTCTTTCTGCCGTTTCTACGNCCGCCCGGCCGCGACAGCCGGATTGTNTCACGGCTGCTNGTAGCACGACATGTACTCATTGGCGGNATCATCCTCGCTGCCTACGGGCTCTACCGTCTTTTCAACGTGGAACAAAACCTAATCAGCCTGGCGCTNATGGCATTTGTCGCCGCGCTGCAGTTTCTNCCCGGACTCNCGGGNGCATTCCTTTGGCCGCGTGCGACCCGCGCAGGGTTCGTTACCGGACTTGCCGCCGGTTTCGCAGTCTGGTTCGCAACACTGATGTCCCCCCTCATCTACGACATCGTCATCGCCAAAATGACGCTATCGATCCCCCTGCCCTACGAACTGGCAAAGTCCTCGTGGGACAGTGCGGCAAAACTCTCGCTCGCAGCGAACAGNGTGGTCTTTGTAATCGTCTCATTACTGACGCGGCAGTCACGCGAAGAACTCAATGCCGCCGCCGAATGCAAGTCCAATTCCATCATCAGGAGCATCCGCGGTGAGCTCGTCGCGGACAGCGTCACGGACCTCCGCAATGAACTGGCTAAGGCAATTGGGCCGAGCGGCGCGGAATTTGCTGTCACCCAGGCCCTACAGGAACTTGACCTAAGCGAAGATGAAACTAGGCCAGACGCACTGCGTCANATTCGCGATCAGATGGAAACCAGCCTCTCCAGCTTNCTAGGGCAAACAATTGCCCACAGGGTGGTCAATCAGTTTGTGCCCTACAAGGAGCGACCCGGTCAGGTTGCACCCGAGCGCGTTCATACCATCGAGCATAGACTCGAGCACTACCAGTCACAGTTGACGGGNCTCGCCGCNGAGCTCGACAAGCTCAGGCGCTACCACCGCCAGATCCTTCAAGACCTGCCATCNGCAGCCTGTTCGCTTGACCGTGATGGGATCATCATCCTCTGGAACCGCGCCATGGAANAGGTAACAAAGGTACCGGCAAGCCGGAGCGTGGGCTCGTCACTCGCTTCGTTGCCGGCGGCTTTGGGCAAACTGCTGGACGAATTCGCAAGAAGCGATCGCACCCACCAACTCCGCGTGAAAGTGANCTTTGAGGGCGNACTTCGCACTCTGAACCTGCACAAAGCTTCGGTAGATCAAACCGACAACGCCCAAACCCAGGACCTGGTACTCGTCATAGACGACATTACCGAGGCGACGCAGATGGAAAACCAGCTGTTGCACAACGAACGGCTTGCCGCGATTGGTGAGCTGGCCGCGGGCGTGGCGCACGAGATTGGCAATCCAATTACCGGNATCGCGTGCCTGGCGCAGAATCTCAAATTCGAGGCCGACCGTAGCGAGCACAAGGAGTTGGCAGACGACATACTCACCGAGACCACACGGGTATCCTCGATTCTTCAAGCGCTGGTCAGCTTTGCCCACCGGGGACATAGCGACGCTGCCCGCCTGATGATGCCGGTCGAGATTAGCCAGTGCGTCGATGAGGCTATCGCATTGCTGTCACTGGCTGAAAACGATACGCAAGTGCGCTTCATCAACCGCTGCGCCGATAATGCAGTCATCGAAGGGGATCCACAGCGTCTCTCCCAGGTATTCGTAAACCTACTGGCAAACGCGCGTGACGCCTCGGCAGAAGACGACNAAATTATCGTTCGCGCTAGTGTCGAATCGGGNCAGGTTGTTTGCCACGTCGACGACCAGGGCACTGGCATCCCGGGCGACGCCTTGAGTAAGGTATTCGATCCGTTTTTCACCACAAAAGAGCCAGGCGAAGGCACCGGCATGGGGCTTGCCATCGTGACGACCATTGTTGCTGAGCATCAGGGGCAAATAAGCGCGTCGAGTCCGCCGCAGGATTTTCAGAAGGGCACACGCGTCACTCTACGTTTTCCCTGCGCTCCGGATTTGACTTCGATCAATGACGTTGTGTTAAGTTCAGCACATTCATCAGTTGCTGCTGATTAACACCTTGCGTGGGCGGCAACTCAAACTTCGTAACAAGGTCAGCGCAACGGCCTGAAGGTAAATGCAACGGTCCAGGATACTCATCGTCGAAGACGAGGTTGTCATCCGTACCGCTCTCTCCCGCTTCCTCTCCAAACAATCATACAGAGTAACTGAAGCTGGATCGGTGGAAGAGGCTCTGCAGCATAATCTGCACGACTTCGCTCTCGTCATTACGGATCTCAGATTGCCGGGCCCGTCGGGAACGGTTCTGATATCACGTGCCGGCGATGTACCAGTACTTGTCATGACGTCATACGCCAGCCTACGCTCTGCGGTTGAGACCATGAAGTTGGGCGCGGCGGACTACATCGCCAAACCATTCGAATACGACGAGATGCTGAACAAGATCCACGAGCTCATCGACGCCGANGATGACGCAGGCAACNCCTGCAACATGGATGGCATGCTCGGCGAATGCAGCGGTATCCGCGAGGTTTATGAGCGTATAGCCAAAGTTGCGCCGACATCTTCAACCGTAATCGTGATGGGTGAGTCAGGTACGGGCAAAGAACTGGTTGCCAAAGCCATACACAGCCGCTCACTGCAGGCTGACAAGCCAATGATCTCGCTCAACTGCGCGGCGATTCCAGACAGCCTGATCGAGAGCGAACTCTTCGGACACGAGAAAGGCGCATTTACCGGCGCGACCAGTGCACGTGTGGGACTGGTTGAAGCTGCCGATGGCGGGACGCTGTTCCTGGATGAAATCGGCGAACTGCCGCTGGATGCCCAAGCCCGCTTGCTCCGAGTACTGCAAGAGGGCGAAGTGCGCCGAGTTGGCTCGGTGCAGACCAAAAAGGTATCGGTGCGACTAATTACGGCCACCCACCGGGACCTGCGCGCCCTGACGCGCCAAAACGAATTCCGCGAAGACCTGTATTACCGGCTGAATGTGGTGCGCTTGGTCCTGCCGCCACTGCGCGAACGTGGGCCGGACATCCTCACGCTAGCGCAGCATTTCCTGGACCGTGCCGCACAGACGCTACGCAAGGCCAACATGTACTTCGCACCTGACACCGAGACATTGATCGCAAACCATAGCTGGCCGGGCAATATCCGAGAGCTCGAGAACTCCATCGAGCGCGCTATGATCCTGTGTGACGGGACGGAAATAGGACCGGAACTGCTGGGCATAGAACCAGATGCGGACACCCCGCCAAACGCTGCCGCGAAACCCATGGCCACTGCCCTGGCAGGTAGCAATGAGCAAACCTTAGAAGCATCGGACGGTCTTTCAATCGAAGACCATCTGCAGAAGGTGATATTGCAAAACCAGGATCACAAGACCGAGACAGAATTGGCAAAGATGCTGGGCATCAGCCGCAAGAGCCTCTGGGAGAAGCGCCAGAAGCTGAACATTCCAAGGGAACGGACATCACGCAAGGCCTGACCAATCGCTCAAATCGTTTGTTACTATTCCACACATACTCGTGTAACAAAACGTTACACCCAAGCCGGCGAGAACACCAACAATAACACTAAATGATTGATTTTTATTGGTTTATATTTTTGGCATGAAAACTGCTGATCTTCTACCGGGTGGCAATATACCGACTGAGCGCAAGCCCTCGATACGAAGGGATCCGATCAGCAGCGATAAGCCCAACCAAATGCTGAACGGGCTATCCGCGGTAACAAATAACAAGAAAAAGAACGACAACAAGAAAAACAAAAACTGGCTCGCTAAAAGGGAAAAGCATGCTTTTCCCTTTTTCTTTTCTAACTTCGACACCCCATCTGATTCAAACATCCAAACGCCCTTGCAAGCGCAGGTGCCAGTCCGTGTCTGACGCACNTAAAACCGGCGAAACAGCACCCACCGGGAAAAACGCTACTACCAGTAAAGCCGNNGACAATAGNCCCGGGATTGATGACAGTCTCATCAGCCTGAACGCGCGCAAGGTGATTCGCCGGCTGAAGGAAGCCGGGTTCCAGGCCTACCTGGTAGGTGGTGGCGTTCGCGACCTGCTACTGGGTCTCACACCCAAAGACTTCGATGTCGCAACAAATGCACTGCCTGATGAAGTGCAAGAGCTGTTCCGCAACTCTCGTGCGATTGGCAAGCGCTTCCGGATCGTTCATGTGCGTTTCGGCCGCGAGATCATTGAGGTNGCGACTTTCCGAGCAGCCGCCCAACCAGAGCAAACCGATTCGGGACTGATCCTGTCGGACAACGNATACGGCTCGCTGAACGAGGATGTAGAACGCCGNGACTTTAGCGTCAACGCCCTCTACTACGATCCTGAAGACGGCGTCCTGCATGATGAGGTAGGTGGCCTGGAAGACCTCAAGGGCAAAAAACTTCGCCTATTAGGCGACCCGGAAGCGCGGTACCGCGAAGACCCCGTACGGATGCTGAGGGCTATCCGTTTCGCGTCGAAGCTGAATTTCGACTTTGACCTGCACACTGAAAAGCCCATCCGCAAGCTGGCACATCTGATTCAGGAAATTCCGCCAGCGCGGCTCTTTGAAGAAACGCTGAAGCTGTTTATGAACGGCGCGGGCGTCGAATGTTTCGAGCGTTTCCGGGAGTACGAACTGTTCGACTGGATGTTCCCCTCAGCCAGTCAGTGTTCGAAAGACAAGCAGTCCCTCCGACTAATGGAGCTCGCACTGGCGAGCACCGATCGAAGAATTGGTGAAGACAAGTCGGTGACGCCCGCCTTCGTCTTCGCAGCATTCCTCTGGCCACCATTTGTCGATGAGAAGGCACAACTCATAGCCAGCGGGATGCAGAGCTACGATGCCTCACACGAAGCGGCCAACAACGTGGTCCTCGATCAGCAGTCAATTATTTCCATTCCCCGCCGCTTCACGGGCATGATGCGCGATATCTGGCAGCTGCAATTCCGACTCCCAGAAAGGGCAGGAAAGAAAGCAGCCGCATTGGCCGAACACCGCCGCTTCCGCGCAGCCTACGATTTCCTGATTCTGCGCGAAGACTCAGGCGAAGAGCTCGACGGTCTGGGCCAATGGTGGACCGACTACCAGGATGCCACCAACGACGTTCAGAAGAGCATGGCCAACAGCCTGCAACCTGTCGGTCATAGCGGTGATGGGCGCGGCCGTACACGTGGCGGACACAGCCAAGGCGGTCACAGCGGTGGGCGCGAGGCAGCCAACGGCAACCTTGCCGGCAATAACGGCGGCAGGCGCCGCAGGCGGTCCCGCAAACNCAAACCCAAACAGGGCAGCGGCANCAAGAGCAACGTTGATCCCAACAGNACCACNGCGAATGGCAACGTTCGGGGCAACGAACATGGTTTTCCAGGCGACTTCTGAGCGGACACATNGTGATGGAACCCGACGAACGCGACGCCGCGCACTCCGACTCCCTTGAACATACCGACTCGGCGGAATCCTTACGCCAGCTATGGTGGACCATCGGAGTAACCATCGTAGCCATGGCTNTACTCACGTACTTCTACTTCTGATCCATCNCTACACCACACACCCTGGGGGACACTAACTTCNAAACCCAGGCTACACGCGGNGGGCGTACCAACTTCTGGTATGGTTGCNCAGGCAATTGCTCCGGGTTTGTTGTAACCGCCACCATGCANAANACGCCTCGCTACATCGCGGTCGAGGGACCTATCGCAGTGGGCAAGACAACCCTTGCGAAGCGCCTTGCCACATCGCTGAACTACGAGACNTTTCTCGAAAAGCCTGAGCTAAACCCGTTCCTTGAACGGTTTTACGCAAACCGGCGTGCGGCTGCCCTTCCGACCCAATTGTTCTTTCTGTTTGATCGTGNCCGACAGATTCAGGANCTACGCCANGCCGANATGTTCCAACCCGTCCGGGTAGCGGACTTTCTGATCGAGAAGGACCANCTGTTTGCNGAACTCAANCTCGATCAGGACGAGTTGAAGCTATACGAGAACATCTACGACCATCTAACTATCGACGCACCTACCCCTGACCTTGTCGTGTACCTGCAGGCGCCCGTAGACGTGCTCCTAGAACGGGTCACTCGCCGTGGCGTCGAGGCTGAACAACAGATTGAGGCTGAGTACCTGCAGACCCTTTCAGACGCCTACNCAAGNTTTTTTCTTTACTACGACGACGCCCTCCTGATTGTCAACGCTGCAGAGATCGACCTTGTGAACAGTGACTCAGACTACGAGGCCTTGCTGAAGGTCATATTGGCAACNCGGAGNGGGCGGCACTATTACAACCCCTCGCCCGGTATTATCTANCTTGCTTGTTNCTCAGNCGAATTGAGTCGGGAATGGATGTCACTACNCTACCTGCATGGCGGGCCCTGGCCCNTCACCGCGCCGCGATGGCCACCACNATTGCCGAGCTGTTCGAACTCGAATCCGACCGGCTGACCCGGCGTACGTTGANCGGTGGCGGGTTGACACTGGATGTATCGCGCAGTCTTGCGAGTACGGAAACGTTTGAACACCTGTACNCGCTGGCCGANAGTGTCAACTTCGAAGAACAACGTAAGGCGCTGTTTCGCGGTGAGCACGTCAACGCCAGTGAAGATCGCGCCGCGCTGCACATGTTGCTCCGCACGTTGCGGCCCGCGGAGCACCCAGCTGCCGGAGCGGTACGGGACACCATTGCGCGCATCGAACAGATCAGCGTCGCGATACGCTCAGGCACATGGCAGGGTTGTACAGGAGAGCCAAT
>PAWP01000031.1 GCA_002714125.1 Gammaproteobacteria bacterium | reverse complement strand
TTCAGCATGCGCAATGTGGAGTTGCTCGTCGCGCTGCAGAAGAACTACAACGATTGGCTGCACGACTTCTGCACCGACTCAGGCGAACGCTTGTATGGTATTGCAGCGTTGCCCATGCAGGACCCGACCGTGGCAATGACCGAACTCGAACGCGTGATGGCCCTTGGCTACAAAGGCGTCATCGTGCCCGGCAACGCCCCCAAAGGCACCCGCTACAGTGACGAAGTATACGAACCCATCTGGGCCCTCGCGGAAGAAGCCAGCGCACCGGTGTCCTTCCACGTGGGCTGCACTTCTCACTCGCCCCCATGGCTGAAAGAATGGGCGGCTACGGATTCAATCGCCCTTTACGGCAACACGGCCGCACTGGTGCAGGTCACCCTGGTTGAGCTCATGTGTCACGGCGTGTGTGAACGCCATCCCAACCTAAAGTTGGTGGTTGCCGAGTTCAACGCCGGCTGGATTGCGTACTGGCTCGAACGGATTGATCAGGCCTGGAAACGTGAGCATGGAACCAACCCCGGTATGCCAAAACCACAAAACGTGCATGAGATATGGCAGCGCCAGTGCTACGCCAATATCGAGGACGATCAGGCCACACTGCACACCCGGGATCTGATCGGGGAAAAACACTGATGTGGGGTTCGGACTATCCTCACAGACTCCACCTGGCCTTGTTCCGGTGGTGTGCTGAACGAGATGTTTAAGCTTTCCCCAAATGAGGTACGACAGAACATCAGCTATAACAACGTCAAGTCAATTTACGGACTTTGAACAGGATGCACCGATGATCACTATTCACGGCTCACCCATTTCACCTTACGTGCGCAAAACGCTAGTGTGCCTGATCGAGAAAGGCATCGAGCACGAGGTAAACCCGGTCTCGCCTTTCCCGCCGCCAGAATCCCACTTAGCCATTTCTCCACTGGGCAAGATCCCGGCAATGACCGATGGCGACCTAGCGATTCCAGACTCCTCCGCGATCTGTGGCTACTTGGAAAGGCGTTTCCCGGAACACCACATGTATCCAACCGATGACGGTGCCTATGGGCGTGCGCTTTGGTATGAAGACTGGGCCGATAACGAGCTGCCAAAGGCGACCTCAGCACTGTTCTTCAACCGAATTGCGGTCAAGATGATCGGCAGAGAACCCGACGAGGCGGAGATCGCGGCCATTACGGAGAAGGCGCAGCCTCCCATTTTTGCTTATCTGGAAGCCGAGTTAGGAGAAAAAACCTACCTGTGCGGCGATGCGTTCAGCATTGCCGACGTAGCCGTGACCTGTCAGTTCATCCAGATGATGTACTCCGGAGAGTCACTACCAGAACAAAGCCACCCGAACATTACACGCTACGTCACGACGCACATCCAACGCGATTCGTTCAAACGCTTGATCAACGCTGATGCCTTCATGAAGGTCTGACACCCATGAAAGTCGCGCGGGCTCAATGCGGCTGTAACGAAGGAAAATTCCGGAAACGGTAGGACAATCAGCGAGACACTGATTCCGGTCGCCGAAACCATTTTCACAATGGCTTCGGCAATACTCGGGTTTTCCTCGACGTTGCTAATGGCCATCTGCCCTGTGCTGGCTAAGCTGCCCTCAGAAGGTCTACAAGCGCGCACCATTCATATTCATGGGCGGCATGGCAACTCAAACCGCAACCCGATTCACACTAGATGATTGTACCTACGAAGGAAACAAACGATGCTACTTCGCTCAAACCGCAGTTCAGCCGGCGTTCAGGTGCAAACGACGGACGTACCGGTCTCTATCGTAAGAAGGCTCACAACCACAACGAGAGACCGGGCATGTTCAGACCCTTCAGAAGTGTTACCGGCACCTTTCCCACAGCCTTCATGCTGGCAGCTCCCGCAGGCGACCTCAACGATGAAGAGCGGGAAGCGCGTAAGGCCGAAATCCAGCCCATGACTCCGAAAGAACGGGCCGCGACGCGCGAATTACGACGCAACAGAGCGCGCGAACCTGTCGGCAACATGAGCGACGAAAAACGTGAGGAATTGCACGAGCGTCGCACCGAACACAGGGCCGAACGGATTAGTCAGGGTGAAGGAGCTAGACCAGAGCGCCGCAGTTCCCATGGTGCCGACAGCCAGCATCGTCNCCTGAGNGGTGNNGGTCGTTTTGGTGACCTTGGCGCCCGTTGCGGCCGCTGAAGTTGGCCCTACAAGAAGCAACCACGGCTGATTGCGGAACCCTGCAACGTCCAGCCACAAAATCCTGCTTGCCCNCCGAGCACCGAGGCCACTCTGGCACGGTAGCCCAACCTGTTCCGGGCGAATCCTGCTTCAGCGTGCCGCCAAAGGAACGGTACCCGTGACGTCTTCGATGATCAGTTCAGCAATGTCGTCATCGCTCAAACCTGCACGTTCAGTCAGGATCTCGGAGAGATGCTCGCCCAGGAGCGGCGCTCGAATATTAGGCGGCGTTGGGGCATTCAGGAAGCGATAGGGCTGATTCGGGTAGTGCTTCTCCCCAAGACCAGGCCTGTCCTGAACAAGGAAGCCGCCTCTTGCTTCAAGGTGGGGATCAGCCAGCAACTCAGGGCCTCGCATGACTGCACCCGCAGCGACCCCAGCTGCCTGCAGTAACGCCATAGCTTCGATGTGTTGTTGCCCTTCGCTCCAAGTGCTGATGGCAGCATCAATCTCATCTGCGTGTCGCGCGCGGGTGCCCACGTCAGTGAAACGCGCAGCTAGCTCGGGCTGTCCAATAGCCTCTGCAAGCGCCTCCCACGCCGCATCGTCTTTGACGGTAATCCCAAGCCACATCTCATCACGACACGGATAAATCCCTTGTGGTGCATAGTATTGATGGCGGTTACCGGTGCGGCCCGGGTCAACGCCCGCGAGGGCATGACCCACCATGGCATCGCCAACGTAGAGATTGCACGCTTCCATTTGGCTCAGGTTAATGTACTGGCCTTCGCCGGTCCGGTTTCTATGCAAGAGTGCCGCGAAGAGCGAGTTCGCGCCCATGACCCCGGCAAAAAGATCGCCCCCCGTCATACCTGTAAAGATCGGGTCTTCGCCCGCATAGCCCGTCAGATGTGAGACACCGCACATCTGTTCGGTAGACATTCCAAACGCCACATAGTCTTTCCATGAAGTGTCCGCGCCAAACCCTGACAGCGACAGCATAATAATGCGCGGGTTGATGGTCTTGAGCCGCTCGTAATCGAGCCCAAACTTACCCATGACCCGAGGCGTGTAGTTCTCGATGACCACGTCGGCCTCGGCAACCATCGCTTTAACCGCATCCGCGCCGCGAGGATCGTTCAGATTCAGGGTCACGTCACGTTTGCCGCGGTTCACCCAGTTGAAGTAGGGCGAGCCTTCATAACTCGGCAATTCATCTTCCCCACCCGTACCCGCACCACGCCAACCGTCGATACGCTGCAGCGACTCCACCTTGATTACTTCGGCCCCTGCGTCCGCACAGATCTGCGCCGCGACCGGCCCGGCAAAAAACATCGACAGATCGAGCACGCGAATGCCCGCCAGCGGCAGATCGTGGCTCTCACTGGATGCAGCTGGCGCGTGCACTTCTGGTTCTGACAGGACCTGCTCGGTATGTTCCCCCAACAAAGGTGGCCGGAACGGTTTCGCCGCGGTGGTAGTTGATTTGAAGGGGATGCCCGGCACCGCTACAGTTCCCGCGCGTGGGTGTTCAAGATCAACAAAAAAACCACGCTCAAGATGCGGCGGGAAGGCATAAAGGCCCGCAAGATCGGGCACCAGTCCAAAGGGTACTCGGTGCCTTTCCGCCTCGTGGAAAAGCTCTTCTGCAGTGCGCCCCGCGAGCGCGGCCCGGAAGACCTTCCGAATCTCCTCAAGGCGGTCATCTGGATTGGTCCAGGAAATCCCCGCGTAGTGCGGGTCCTCAGCAATGTCAGCCCGACCAAGGAACTCGCACAACATGCGCCATTGTGGACCCGTTAGCGCATTCAGGCCAATGTAACCTTCCTCGGTTTCCAGAATGTATGCGGCACCGGCACCGGAGCCGATGCTGGAGTATCTGCCAGGCAGAATGCCCTTGTATTCGTAGAGCAGGGTTGGCATTTGGGCACCGGCCAAAACTGCTTCCTGAGCAGACACATCAACATGCTCGCCATGCCCGTGCCGTGCGCGCCCGAACACCGCCAACTGGGTCGCTACCGCCGCATACGCACCGGTCAGCGTTTCAGTGATCTGACCTCCCGCCTGGAGGGGTTCGCGCTCGGGGACCCCACAGAGATGTGCCCATCCGCCTACGGCACAGTTAACCAAGTGCGAGCCGTCCCATTCGGAACAGGGGCCGAATGAACCAAAGCTGCTGAGGGTGGTAAGCACCACCGCAGGATTCCAGTTCCGGAAAGTAGCGTAGCTCAAGCCGCGGGCTGCCAACGACTCGGCAGAACCATCCACGATGACCACATCGTAACTGCGCACCAGACGCGCCAACGTTGGTTGGCTGCCCGGATCGTCTATGTCCAGCACGATTCCCCGTTTACTGGTGTTGAGGAAGAAAAAGCCCGCGCTCTGTTCCGGGTCCATTTCCGCGCCGGCGGGGAAAGGCCCCTCCGCTCGGCTACGATCACCCTTTGGAGGCTCCGCCTTGACCACATCAGCACCCAGATCACCAAGCAGCTTTGCGCAGAACGGGCCTGCAATCCCCTGGGACAAATCAAGTACTTTTAGTCCGGCCAGCGGACCGTTGCTGTGCGCAGATTCCAGCATGCTGTTCTCCCGCTACCCCGGCTATCAGTCGAGGGACAGAGTACCACCCAAACCGGGCGAATTTCGCCTCGTACCGCAGCGCGGTAGCCGGGTCGGGCANTCCACGGACGAGGTCGAGTGTGGTCTGCAGGAACGGCAGGTGGGTGCCCGGTTCGGGATGCCATCTCCGTGTGGCATCAATGGAAGACCGAGTGATCTTCGGCGTGGTGATTGGTTACATCTACCCCAAGATCATTGACCACGGCGGTGAACACTTCCTGAATGCAAGCAGGGCAAGATCCATCACGTATCAGATCCTCGAACAGATAGCCCAGAAGATCGTAGAACGTATATGTGCCTTCGCTCATCTCATCGGCGCGCATCAGGATGTCCTTGAGGGTCTGTACGGCGACCTCACAGCGGACGTCGTCCCGGAGTTTCTGCTCTTCGTTGTCGTCCATCTGCTGCGCCGGTGCCCCTGATTGGAGAACATTCTTTCATGTGCGCGGTGGCAACGCCATGAATTCCCTCCTGCACCGACAGGGATTCGCCCATCAGGAGACCTTGACCATTGCCTTACCAAAGTTCGCGCCGCCCAGCATGCCAATGAACGCTGGCACACATGACTCAATACCCTCAGAAACGCTCTCGCGATACTTTAGTTGTCCTGATTTGATCCAACCTGATATTTCCTGCAACGCGTTTTCCGCCGCCGGATGCTGCGCCGACAACTGCGAGAAGGCAAAAAACGCAAAACCAGATTCGCTACCATCCTTGCCAAGTACTGGCAGTCCAATCTCACGCAGGCGTTGCAATGGGGTGGGCCGGCGCTCCTGCTCGGTAAGGTTGTAATGCGCAATGAATCCACAAATCGGAACTCGGCAGCCTTCGTTCAAGAGCGGAATGACTGCCTCGAGCACGTCACCACCCACATTCTCAAAATAGATGTCGACTCCGTCTGGTGCAGCTTTGGCGAGGTCCCTGGGCAGGTACCCCGCCTTGTAATCGACACAGGCATCAAACCCAAGCTCATCCACGCACCAGGCGCATTTCTCGGATCCACCGGCAATGCCTACCGCTCGGGCGCCGTGAATCTTCGCCAGCTGGCCTACAACCTGACCAACAGCTCCGCTCGCGGCACTGACCACAACGGTGTCCCCCGCTTTGACCTTTGCCTGGTTGAGCAGGCCTTCATATGCCGTGTATCCCGTCATCCCCAGAATCCCAAGCGCGGTCGAGGCGGGGCCGAGCGACCCGTCCCACTTCTCAATTGGCATGCCTGGGTTGTTCCACTGCACGTCTTCAGCTCGCGCGATGCTGTACTCCTGCCAGCCGTAATAGCCCACCACCAGATTACCGGGCGCCCAGCCATCACAGTTGCTCTGCACAACCTCTGAGACCGTGCCCCCAATGACCGTCTCGCCTTCATTCTCCGCCTGGGCCATGAAACCTGAGCGCATNTAGGGGTCAAGAGTCAGCCAGCGGGTCCGCAGCAACATCTCTCCGGCGCCAGGTGTCCGNAGNCTATCCCTNACCAGCTCAAAATCCGACACCTCAGGCACACCCTGTGGNCTACGGACCATCACAACCTTGCGATTGACGATGTCGTTCATTGTGTTTACTCCAGGTTGATTGGTCACTCAATTGTTAAGGTCGCTATACGCGGGCATCAGCGCCCGGCTAAGGGTTCACCCTGTCAGAAAACACCCAAGGCCAGCCTCTTCAAGCCAGGCCAGTGCCTGGGTTCTCTCGCTAGCGGACAGATTGTGCTGAAGCCGGTTCGTCACCATGCGTCGGGCCTGTTCCGGATAAGAGCGCGACAGATAGCTCACATCCTCGCCATAAATGTGTGCGTGAAAAGCCTTGGCGCCCGCCGCCTGCGCTGCCTTATTACCAAGCACATAGGGCTGATAGGTCGACCGCATCTCTTCAAGCACAAAGGTGGCAAAACGCGTGAGTTCCGGAAACGGCGCAAGATCGCCGCCGCCTTGCCACTCGAAAGCGTTGCTCTCGCACCATTGCACAACACGGGGGTAGTTCACCGTCACGCGTTTCGGATCCGGATCATTCCACGTGTGCGCAATGAGCCCGCCAAGCAAGACGCAGTCAAGCGCCGTTGGCCGGTGCCCAAGCATAAAGGGCGTCTCGGCCAGTTGAGACTCCATGGCAGCAAGAATGCGCACATATTCTTCTTCACAGGCACGCTGTTGGTTCACGGAATCCGTACCCGTTGCGCGACAAGCCCTGGGGCCCCAGTTACGGACNCTCGCGGCAGCCTCGGCGTTTCCACCACCCATGATCTCCGAGGCAAAGACTGCACTTTCCTCGTAGTGCCAGCGGTAGTGCACCATGGTGCGTGCGATCCATTCGTCGAAATACTCTTCAAGCACATGGACTGCAATCCCGAGAGCGCCCGCCGGGAACATACGCCGCTTCGGGAAGCGTTCATCGAGCATATGCATCAGGGGTGTGGTATCACCTATCATCCAATTCTCGGGCGTTTGGAGAACGGGCACCTGGTGTGTGCCGGACCGATGCTCGATGTCCTGAGGGTTGTACTTACCCTTGTTNCGGAACTCGAAGGACGCGCCATAGAAGCGCAGGGCCGACTCGAGCTTGCGCGTAAAGTAGCTGAGCTCGCCACCGTAGAGAACATAAGTATCCGGGATTGCCATAGCGTGCGCCTTAGGGGTGGTNNCNCGATTGTCCGTGGGATTAGNCTCAAGGCGCAACACCCTGCCCCACGCGTGCGCTAAGCTACCCATAAGAGAACAATAGCGGCCAACCGTGCTTACCGACGCCAAGGTCAGACATTTCCAGTCCGAGGGTTATCTGATCCTGCCCAGTTTCTTCAGCCCAGATCAGTTAAAGCCCGTTGATNACCTCGTAGCAAGCTGCCTGGCGCGTTGGGATGAACTCGGCGGCGGCGAATCGAGCGAATATCGCAGGCGCTTTGATGTGCACCTGAAGGCGATTCCAGTGACACGCGAGCCAGCGTTCCGAACCCTGTATGGTTTACCCACCATGCAGGCGGCAACCAGCCAGTTGGTTGGCGAGCACTTCAAGCGCTTGTACGGGTTTGCCTTTGGCACCCCGCGTTACGGCGGCCAGGGCTGGCACAAGGACTCGAGTGAGGTAGNCTCTGGCGCGTTCACACTCAACCGCTTGGTCTATACCCGCGACTATGTAGCCGANCAGGGCCAGCTGTACGTNCTGCCCGGCTCNCACCGGTATTTTGGTTTCGAGAGCGACGGCCCCAACCATGAGGACTTCCCGGACCAGGTTGCGGTAACGCCGCAGGCAGGGATGGTTGTGTTTGTTGCANCCCACNGCGCTCATCGNGTGGGTATCAACACAACCGATGACGTGCGTGTGGTGCTGAACAGCCGGGTCAACCCGACGGGCGCTGCGGACAATCTCTGCGACCTACCGGTCTTCCGCTCCGGTCGTTGGCGGCATTCCACTCAGACGTTTCTGGGCTAAAACAATATCTCCCCCCACGGCTCCGGCGACAGTAGCAGGCAAAGGCGCCGGGGCCAGCTCGCGGCGCACGCGGGCGAGACCGTCGTAAAGCCAGTCACGCATCGTAGCTGGAATCAGCCTCAAACCTCGTCCCAGCAGCGCCCTAAGGCCGCNCAAGTAGTCGNGCAACCGGATCAGCGNCGTGCTCTTGNACACTGTTTGGTCTAATACNATAANTCGNCAGCTTGCAGCGTCNNCCTCATCGAGCCCNTCTGCCTGNATGGGTCAAAACTTCAGCGCTGGGTCCGGTTTTTTGCAAGAGCAATCTCGCACCGCGGCATGGCANANGCCACTCTCGCCGCCANAACGGAGTCTTGCCGTTGTAGTGCGCGNTCGGTCCCAACGTGGACCGAACGACGAGATACCGCTGAGGACCCGTTCGAGCGGATGTTTNTANGANCTTGTCAGCATNTCCATGCGGGAGGACGAATGGTTTACCAATGCAGCAAGTGCCAAAGCTGAGGGATTTCATACCGGGCGCGATGCGACAAGTAGTAGACGAACATTATCAGAAGGCAGCCCGCAGCTAGAGNCANCNGCCCCTCGCCCAGCTCCAGGAGCGAACGTCCTGCGGNTNCAAGAGGCCTNNCCGACCAATGCAACGCAGGTCTGCATCAGNTTGAAGCCCGCCNCTNACGCCACNCTTTCTCTGCACCAAACCCGNCGCGATCCAAANCGCAGACGTTCGAAGAGCGGNATGGCAAGTCAGATCCGCAATGCGATCAGTGTCAGGTTNATGGTTAGATGTTCCGGGCAGTACGTCGCGAGCAAGCTGGACCCGGGTACCGATATTCGCAGCGGCGATTCGAATGATGGCTATCTGGGCCTTTGTCGGTACTATATTTCGATACCCACACTACGATGAGATCGTGCCATGCAACAAACGGAACGCCTCATGANCNCCCTAAAGCAACAGCTCCGTCAACGTGGCCTGACCTACGANGATGTCGCCCGCCACCTCAAACTGAGCACGAGCAGCGTCAAACGCCTTTTCTCCGCCGGGGGTCTCACGATGGAGCGCCTCGAATCGGTGTGTGAACTGGCGGNCATCGACTTCCTCGAACTTGCCCGCGAAGCCGAGACCGACCGCATGCGCCTGCGCAACCTCACTGAAGAACAGGAACGAGAGATCGTAAGCAACCCGAAGCTGCTGCTTGTTTCGATCTGCGTACACAANCGCTGGAGTTTCAACGAGATACTCGAACACTACGACCTTACCAAGCACGAACTNATCCGTGCGCTCGCAAAGCTCGACGGCCTCGGAATCCTCGATCTGCTCCCCGGCAACCGCATCCGCCTGCGGGTTTCTCGTNCGTTCACCTGGCTGCCGAACGGGCCGATTCACCGCTTCTTTGTCCGAAATGTTCAGCACGAGTTCCTAGCAGGCCGCTTCGACAAGCCAGGCGAGGCCCACCGCTTTAGCTGGGGGCTGCTGTCGNAGTCTTCCAATGAGCGCATCAANAGCAAACTCAACGAACTGCTGGATCTCTTTGACGAATGNNCCCGCTCCGATGAAGTGACNCCGGGGCGCACCAGCAGCGGAACCTGCCTGCTGGTAGCACTCCGGGAATGGGAGCCTAGGGGCTTCCGTGATCTACGCAGAACCCCGTGAAGCCGCGTGACGCTTACCTGTACAACAAAGTTAATGGCTACGGTGTTACTCCTAGCGGTGCATACTGTGCACTCGGACGCCAACCTGCTCAGCGAGGAGACAGATTGGTACACCCACAGTTTCGCAGGCGAAACCCGCTACACCTGGCTACAGGACGCCGCTGGTAGCTACGTATGCGGCGAGGCAGAGGCAAGTGCTTCCTTACGAATGCGGCGGGTAAAGGTCGACCTGACAGAAACCCCAATCCTTACCTGGCGCTGGCGCGTGCCGCTTACCTTGCCTGACTTGCCCCAGCAGACCCGCGCCGGCGACGACTTCCCGGCACGCATCTATGTCGTTGCCCGCAAAGGGCTGCGCCCAGCCACCCTGGTCTACATCTGGGGCCATTCCGACTTGAAGGCCCCGTGGCCGAACCCCTTCGACACCCAAACCATCATGATCCCCATGCAACACGGCGAGAGCGATACCTGGTGGAGGGAGCGCGCAGACGTTAGGGCGGATCTTGAGCTGCACTTTGGTCTGCATGACCCCCTGGAACTTGGGATTGGTTTCATGACCGACGCCGACAACAGCGGCGGACATTTGAACGGATGTTATCGGGACCTCATGTTTGAGGAGCGCGCACCAGAACCGCAAAAGTGAATGAGCCGCTTCTGACCATCCTGGTCAGGCGACCTAGTGCTGGCCTCATCGCCAACGCTTACCTGCTCGGGCACATCTCGCGCAAGCAGGGCGATAATCGATAGATCTTGTGCGCGGTTTTCGCGTCGCTCAGCCACCATTTCCGTCCCGCCGAGATTCACAAAACACCAGAGCAGGTAATAGTAAAACAGCGACGCAATTCGAGTGGGACGCCGGCTTTAGCAAGCGGCCGCAGTCCCTACGGAGACATTAGAAAACGCTCAACAATCCCGAGCCGCACAGGTTGTANAGTCGTCGCACAAGCTNNTAGTGGTGCGCCACAGATCATCGCGGATACCCCCGGCGGCGACAGCATCTGTGGATGCCGTTTCGATGAACACACCGTNGTGGCGCCGGCTGATCGCAAACCGATGGCCAAGCGTTACAACATGTTCCAGCACTTCGGGTAACTACGTGCCTGCGAAAGCCGTGGCTATGGCTTCAATGCGAAACCTGTCCGCTACATGAAGCAGGCGCAGGACCCACTATTCACCATCCGCTTCAAACGCAAAGGCTGACAACCATAACCCGTGCGACAGGGGTTAAAGATCGGTAACTTGCCGGAATCGTTCAGCCAGTCAGAACCCTACTTCGGCAACATGCCGCTTAGGTTTACCCAACCGTCACTACTGTAGCTTTAGGCGTGACGCCAGACCGCCCCATGGTGTCCCAAGGATGCAGAGGTAACGCATCCAACAATCCCTCAAGCTGCTGCCGGACGGTGGCGTCGCCAGAGTCACGTGCAAGGCGCGCCAGGCAGTCGAGGGCAAAGCCCACGTTGAAAATATTCCGGTCCGTCTCCGCGATCTCGCTAAACACCGCGACCGCTCGCTTGTAGACATCACCGAGCACCGCCACCCCATGGGACGACACCATCACTAGCGACCAAAGCGCATTCTCTCGCACCGCCGAGCGGACCGGGTCGAAGCGAGCTTCCCCGTAGTCGATGCCAATACCCTCGCAGACATCACATTCATCAGTTGGGCGCACAAACTTGATGCTTCGGCCCTGAGCTCGATCCATGCCAAGACGGTTCTCTTCCCACGAAAGGGAATCGAGCAAGGCCTCGGTGATTGCCGGCACCAAAGCCAGTTGGCCAGCTGCAATCGCACGTCGAGCAAGACAACCAAAGGCTGATGCCGCCACTGAGCGGACGTATACCGAGGCGTCTTCCAACAGCCGGTTACGCAGGGCAGCAACGCTCTCTGTAGACAGCTCACCAGCCTCTCCAAGCCCGAATGCACCCGCCTTGCGCACCCAACGAAGGGACGCTTGCGTTGCTTCAAGGAAAACCGCCGTTGCCGCCCCACCGACCGCCACGAGTCCATATGTGGCAGCCCGGCGGACGTTTTCACGTTCATGCCAGAGCGCCTCGCGGAGGATTGGCAACGCCACTTCAGGCTGCAGTGCCGCAAGCCGATAGGCACCCCCGACGCGCTGCGGCTCAGCGGACTCGCCCGGTACGCGCAGTTGCCTCGCAAGAGCATCGGGATCACCTGACGCCGCTTTTGCATCACGCGCGTGACCACGAAGCCAACGGTCCTGATAGCGCCAGATCGCTAGTAGATCATCGGTCGCCTCGTCACGGTTGACCCCAGTGAGGTCATCCTGGCCCTGCCATGCCGGAGCCATGAGCACGCTCGTTTTTGGCTCGTGGGTACGGAACAACCAGAAGCGCCACATGAAGCGAGGATTGTGTTTCCAGGTCTGCCAATCATCCCTGCGATGGTTACCCCGATGAATAAGATTGTGTGAGTAGAGCACAACACTGCCCTGGCGCAGGGGTCCAACCTCAAATGGTTCGTTGACCGGCCAGTCGAGGTCCAGTACCGCCTTGCGCATGCGTACATCATGGGCCGTCTGTCCGGCAATAATATCCTCGATGGGATACTCCGACTTGGGCCCGCTGATTGGCTTAAGCTCCATCCCGCTNATGTGGTAGGCAAAATCAAGATGATCTGCGCCAGCAAAGCTGTCGTGGTTCTCCTCATGATTNAACGTGCAGTANTGGGAATACGGCACCGTAGCCGTCGGGCCCATGTCAACGCGTACATCCTGCGGGTAGTAAAGCATCTCGATCTGCACCGCATGGTGATGACGCTGCTTGCGACCGTTGAATGGACCGCTATCGTCTTTGTGCCAGTGCTGATCGACCGCACCTGACAGGAACGGCGTGTTGTGGGTGTAGGGCACGATCGCCCAGTCTTCCCCTACCAGCTGATCGCAGGCCTCAACCAGGCCCGGCGCAGCCANCAATTCNAGGATCTCCGGNACGTTGCCTGGCCCGACCCGCTCACCCGCACGGAACGCTGCGCGTTCCTTGTCAAGAATGCTCTGGTGCAAACCAGCGGACACCCCGAGCGCATTCGGCGCAAGTACCACCAACCCNCGACTGGCAAAATCTTCGATCAAACATTCCGGCNGCGTATAGACAATGTCCAGCATAGGTTCGCGCCCCGTTTTCATTCCATTTACCTCAAAACTTGCCGTTCTTGTTTTTCCAAGGGTACNCAGGCGCAACCTTATCTTTCGAATTCCAGTAGTCGGCCATCTGNCTGTAGCCGGAACAGATCATACAGAGCCACAGGGATACCACCGGACGCATCTTCACTCACGCTGAGGACAAAATCGCCTCCTGCCGGCACAAAGTGCAGCTGCACATATTCAGCGCACCCGGCGGGATCAAACTCAGTGCACCACTCATCGATATTGCTGCACCGCTCAGGATCCGTATTCGACATAGCTCGCCGCCACCAACGCTTCGAGCAGTGTTGAGCGCGCAAGAAAACACCTCTCTGATGAGGCTGCTGTCGGTCGCTCGATTGAAGTCCGTCGCTGCGTGGTCATTTGCATCGGTCGGCCCACTCTCCACGGACCCGCCATCCACATCAGATCCTGCAGGTTTCTGTGTGTTGTCCCAATGCTTGACGTGCCTCAAAACGAAGCGCATTAAAGCCGACCTTTCTGTTAGCGGAGTTGTACTCGGTGTGACCAAACACAAAGTCCCCGTCTTCTAAGATGCGCACGACGTTCACCTGCAGCGACGTCAGTGACGGCCGTTTGAAGAGGGGGCCAGCGCCTCNCTGCCGGTTTCCATCTGCGGCTGCTGGATGTAGCGGCCTTCGTTCACCACTGCGACAGGACCTGGATCACCNGTCTCGATGTTCTTCAACAGCGCNCGAATTNTTTCCCTGTTGCCGGCNGGCAAANNAAATNCCNNACAGCTGNACGGCCAGGTATGGTTTCATGTTTGTCGGCTTGTCGCNATNCGAGANCTNGATTCTCGGCCTNCGATTAAAGTCAGACCTATGCTNATCGCAAACCCGACGGCCCACTCCCAAANGTTACCGCGACCCCTGTCGCCCTANGCTACGANGGTATCAGCACCCCTCGCGTANGAGCGGGATGCGAAGCGGTTTGGCAACACAGATCGTCGAGCTTACGCTCGATGCTGGCGNCCGGACGTGCAACGAGTCCNGCCTTGCAACGTCCTGTCTCAGCTTGATGTAGGTACGAATCTCCGAATACACAGAGAAAGAGCTGATTGCCGTTGTCTGGTAGGTCTGAGCCCATGCGCAGGAGCAGAACACGGCACCGCTGGNGCTTCCAGCGCTGGACGATCTCTGATATACGCTGGTAATGATCAAATGCCTTTGTATTCAGATACTGCTNGGCCGTGCNCCGAATTTTGACCGCCAACCCCTGCTGGCAGCCATGCACGCAATCGAACGCTTCCCGGAAATAGACGTAGACNAGGGCGGCGCTTGGATCGCCTTCAACCTCTTCACGGAAGATCTTGCCTCGCTTTGGGCGGAACTCGAACCCGCGCTGTTCGAGTCATCGGCGGCTTCGTTGCTGAGAGCCGCAGGGATCATAGTCAGCGAAGGAGAGTACGGCTGGNGNGNGGANCGCCTGTTGTTCCACCATGACCCTAAGGAAGCCTTGGACGGTCTTGCCTGAGCAGCGCCGACCTCACGGGGTGAAAGTAACACGGTATAAGGCGTCTGCCCGGTCGTCCGCAATGAGTAGGCTGCCATCCGGCATNGTAATCACATCTGCAGGCCGGCCCCAAACCTCGTTGTTGGCCCCAAGCCAGCCCTCAATGAACGTCTCATACACCAGTTTGCCTGGGCTCTGCTCTCGCGCAAGGGTGATGCGATAGCCTGTGTGTCCCGCTGTTTGGGAACGGTTCCAGGAACCGTGCTCCGCGATGAACATCTGGTTCACGTAGGCGCCGGGGAACGCAAACCCCGAGTAAAACGCCATACCAAGCGCGGCAACGTGCGGGCCCAGCTCCAACTCTGGTGCCGTGTAGCTATCCGGGTTGTGACCTGAACCGAAGTCCGGGTCCAGCATCGCGTTACCGTTAATATGGGGAAAGCCAAAGTGCTCGCCCAGTGCGCTGACCCGGTTAAGCTCATCTGGCGGCATGAAGTCTCCCAGCCAGTCGCGGCCGTTGTCCGTGAACCAGAGCTGGCCGGTGCCCGGGTGCCAGTCGAAACCCACCGTGTTNCGCACACCAGAAGCGACAATCGTAACCGGTGGCGTGCCACTGGCATCCGCATCGAGGCGCACAATGGTTGCGTAGATCGCATCCCNCTCGCAAACGTTGCAGGGTGCGCCCACGTTTGTGTAGAGCAATCCATCCGGTCCAAACCCCAGCACCTTCCAACCGTGGTGGGCATCNTGGGGCAGGCTGGCCGTCACAATCTCGGGCTCAGGCGGATTCGTCAGGCGCGCGTCAATGTTCGGGTAGCGCAGGATCCTGTGTACCGCAGCGACAAACAGATCCCCGTCACGCCAGGCCACCCCCGTCGGATTGTCCAGTCCGGTGTCGATCGTGTGGATCGCTTCCGCCCTACCATCAAAGTCGAGGTCCTGCACCGCATGCACCGCACCNGCTTCGAAACTGCCAACGTANATGGTGCCATCTGCCCCATGCGCCATCTGGCGCGGATTGGTCACACGGGCAAAGAGGCTAATGTGGAACCCCGACNGCAGCGTCAGCGACTCCANAGGCAGATCCGCCCCAGGACTCAGGTCAGCCAGATCAACAGTCACCTCGAAGACCTCGACGATCGCGATACCCTGCCCACCGTCGGCACCGCTGACTATGCCTGTGTAGCTACCCGGATCTAGCGTGACCAGGATCGCAGCCTCCTCCGCGCGCTGCGGCCGGTATATTGACGGGATGGCCGCCGCGTCAGGGTGGTTCTCCCAATCATCATTCTCGTCAATCAGAGTGGTATCCCGAAACAACTGCAGCACCGGGTCGGCGAGCAGGTCTCCAGGCGCCACCGCAGTTGCCGGGATGCTCCCTGCCCGGGCACGCAGCACATAGCTACGAGGGGTGTTGCCACTAACGATCAAGCCACCGATCGCCACACGGTCGCCCGTTTCAACCCGCGCCCGAGTCGATATGTTGATGAATCGGGTCTCTCCAGCCGGAGTCAACTCAAAGACTTCAACCAATCCGACACCGGTCGTGCCACCTACACCTGAAACAATCGCCGTATAAGCCCCCGGCGGCAACGCAAGAGTAACTGCAGACTCGTCGGGATGCAGAGGTTGCAACTGAGGAGGAATCTGCGCCGCCGCCGGATCGTCTTGCCAGTTATCGTTGCGGGCAATGATCTCACCTGCACTCGAAAAGAGGTCCAATCGCGGATTGCCCAACTGCTCGTCAGGAGCCACAAAACCGCTAGGGATACTTGGACCTACACCGCGCACGACCACCTTCACCGGCAGCGCCCCGCGGATCACGAACCCACCAATCATGACATTGTCGTCCGTACCCACCACGCCGCGAGTGGAGATATTGGAAAGCCGCGTGTCAGCCTCGGCGTGCATACCGAGCAGAAGCCACGGGACTACCAAACCGCCAGTGGACCACCACCAACTTCTAGCCACCCAACGCAAGCCGCTCAAGTCCTTGTTCAATCTTGCGCGCCTTGTCTTCATCAAACCACCAGGTGTCAATAAAGGGCACGCGGTTCAAATCATCAGCCCGGATTTCGCCAAACCGGTCCCAATAGACCAGCCGATAACCCGGCTGAGCTCCAAGCGGGATGAAGTAAAAGTTCCACGAGATGACGCGATCAAGCGCTCTAGTTGCCGCGTAGAGATCTTCGGCAGTTTGGGCCGTAATGATTTTCTCTATCAGAAAGTCCACCACGGGTGAGCGCAGTCGCATCCAGTTCTGACCGTAGTCTTTGCCCGCCGCCTCGCTGCCGAACCAGTTCTTGAGCTGCAGCCCGGGGCTCACCCCAGGTAAAAGGCGCACCGTATTGCCATCAAACTTGCCCTGCCGCGAACGAAACAACCAATTCGATACCTCCGGGTGACGGGAGGTTGATTTGATGCCAACCCGGTCCAGGTTCTCCCGGAGGGAGAGCGACTGCCGGGTGGAGTAGTAAGAAACCCCGATAAAGTCGAGCGTAAGGGCCTCACCCGTGTCAACATGACGCATCACACCATCTTGGACCTCCCAGCCGGCCTCCTTGAAGAGTGCCAGCGAAAGCGCCACGTTGTCGCGCTGCACACCCTCACCTGTCGACGGTGGCTGGGCGTAGGCCTGGGTGAAGACTCTTTCGGGAACCTCATCGCGGAACGGTTCGAGGAGCGCCAGTTCCTTCTCGCTCGGCAGGCCCTGCATCGCCATTGGTGAGTTCTGGAAGATACTCTCGCCAACGTCATAAAAGCCGTAGAAGAGCACGCGGTTGGTCCACTTGAAATCAAACAGCAGCCAGAGCGCCTCGCGCACCCGAATGTCATCGAGGGGCGGGCGCTCCAGATTCCAGAAGATAGGCCACCAGAGTCCTTCGGGCCGATCGAGCGGTCGCAATTCCTTCTTGAACAGCCCCGCGTGCAAGGCCGGGAAGTCATAACCGGTTGCCCAGTTTTTCGACACGCCTTCCTGGCGCACATCGAAAACACCGCTCTTGTGCGCTTCACCCATTACATTTTCGTCTTTGAAGTAATCAAACTTCACCCGGTCGAAGTTGTAACGCCCCTTATTGATGAAAATGTCACGGCCCCAATAATCCTCCACCCGTTCATAAACCAGTACGCGCCCGATCTCGGCATACTCGAGTCGGTAGGGGCCACTCGTGAGTGGCGGCTCGACTGAGGTCTTTGTTATGTCGCGTTCTGCCCAGTAATGTTTAGGCAGGATCGCAAAACCACCCAGCGTGAACGCAAACGTCGGATTGATCTCGACGTCCGTCTTCATCACAAAGCAGACTTCATGCCGGTTGATCGCGAACACACGGTCCAGATCGAAGAGTGCGGTGCGCAATGCCACCGAGCCATGTTCAAGAAACGTCTCGTACGTGAACACCACGTCTTCGCTGGTGATTGGCTCACCGTCATGAAAGCGGGCCTGCGACCGTAGCTTGAAGGCAACCCAGGCAAGTTCAGGGCCCACCACCACTCCCTCAGCCAGGCGTCCGTAATGGGACATCGGCTCGTCCGCCGAGCCTTCGATCAACCGGTCATAGACAAGCCCACCCCCAATGTCGAAACCGGCGGCCATCCTGCCCTTCTCTATCACGCCATTGTAGTTGTCGAACGTGCCCATCTCCGGAACGCGCATCTCACCACCCTTCGGCGCTACCGGGTTAGTGTAATCAGTGTGCTCTGCATGCGGCCCGTATTTCAGCGGCAGCAGATGCGAGATGCCATGTTGGTATTCGAGGGTGTCACAGGGCGCGGCAACCGCAATAGACGCCGGAAGCAAGAGCACCAGCGTCAAATGAATGATGCTGCCGTGAATGCAAAGCCGGTCGCGCATAGGCGGGGAACTCACTTTTCGTCAAAGCCTAACACCTTGCTGGCAGTTCACGCGGAAACCATCATTCTTTTTTGTCCCACGCCAGATTCACGCACCGTTGCTCCAATGTACGCCAGTCCTGCCTAAACCACTTGGGCCATCGTCGCAGGTCGCACCAGGCCCGTACTACTGGAGCAAGGGCAGCCAAATGCCGGACGCCCGTCCGGCTTCGCGATAGACGCGCTGGGTTGACTTCACAAATGCGCTTTCATCGCACGTATATATGTCGCAGAAGGTCTGCGGATTCCGGTCTGCCAGCGGGAACCAGGAGCTCTGCACATGCACCATCATGCGATGGCCGCGGCGAAATGTGTGGAAAACGTCCGGTAGGACAAACTCAACCAAAGCAGGTTCCCCAGGCTTAAAGGGTTTCGGATCCTCGAACCCGTCTCGGAACTTGCCGCGGAAAGGTTCGCCACGTACCAGCTGCTGGTAGCCACCCATACGAAACCCAGCAGGGTTTGGGTCCGGGTTAGGGTGGTCACCATGGTAGACGTCGATAAGCTTCACAACCCAGTCGGAGTCCGTTCCGGTGGTTGATACCCACAGACTTGCTGTCAGCGGGCCGGCTACCGTCAGGTCGGCTTCAAGCGGCGCGGTGGCGTAAACCAGCACGTCCGGGCGCCGCGCGGCAAAACGCTGATCTTCAACCACGTACTCCCGCGACTGGCCCGTCACAATCTGCTGAACGTAGGGAACTGGCTTCGCAGGATCGCTGACGTACTCATCAAATCCTACATCAGCCTGAGGTGCGTCGTTCGTCAACAAGCCGTCCTCGGCAAAGTAGAACCTAGTCTCTGCGGCCTCCGCGGGAGGCCATTGGGTAAACCGGCGCCAAATGTTAGTACCGGTTTCGAAGCAGGTTGCGGCGGCTAGTTCCGGGTCTCGACCCTCTTTCAAATGATGGTTCAGCCATGGCAACTCGATCTCACGGCGATACCACTCAGAAGTCTTCTGGTGGAACTTCACCGGACCCAACGCGTCACCTTCACCTCGATGCCAACCACCGTGTGACCAGGGTCCCATGACCAGATGCCGATTTGTTGTGCCGCTCTGTGCACCAAGCGCGTCGTGCAGTGCGAGCGGACCGTACAGATCCTCGGCATCGAACCACCCACCTACAGTGAGGACCGCCGGCTGCACGTCGGCTAGATGTGGCAACGNCGTTCGCGCTTGCCAATAGGCGTCGTAGGCCCCATGCGCCGCAAGCTCTTCCCAGTAACCAACGTCTTCACCAAGGACGGTCGCAACGTTGCGAAGCGGGCCAAGGTTCAGGAAGTACTCGTAGCCGTCCGGGGTCTCATAGTCGAAAGGTCTTGGGAACTGCCGAGTCGGCTTAACTAGTTTCTGGCCGATCATTGCCAGGAAACCAAACCCGCCCGCAAGATAGAACACGCCGTTGTGGTGAAAGTCGTCACCAATGAACCAGTCAATCATTGGTGCCTGCGGGGACACACATTTGAGGGCCGGGTGCGAATCGAGCAGGCCATGCACGGCATAAAATCCGTCATAGGACACGCCGGTCAGTCCAACCTTGCCGTTGTTTGATGGCACGTTGGCTGTCAGCCACTCGACGGTATCCCAGGTATCACTCGACTCATCAAATGCCGCCCCCNATTTATCAAGCTGGTGCGGTCGCACTTGCACAAACTCGCCTTCCGAGCCATTGCGACCCCGAGCGTCCTGAAAGGCAAAGATGAACCCTTCGCGGGCATAGTGATCCATGATTCTTGCAGGCTCGCGCGCGTGACTGTCAACGCCGTAGGGTCGCAGACCGTAGGGTGTCCGAAGCAGCAGCACCGGATATGTCTGCCGGTCATCCTTCGGCACATAAACATGAGTCATTAGTCGGGTACCGTCCCGCATGGGTACCTGGTATTCGTACTTCGTGTAGTGACCGCGGATATAGTCATTGGGGGTTTCGCGGCCATCGGCTGCTGCTTGAGTCATGTCGATCGACCTCGCTGCCAGGACTGGAAGCCGAGAGTAAACCATCCTTGCGATGAGCAGCATTGGTTCCGATCACAAGCACGCCAGCAGGATGCATATCGTCCAGGCAGNGTCCGNCAAGCCAAGCATGTGNGCTCCCGCTAAACCCTGTCAGTCCGCGGCGGCGACTGCCTGGCTCGCGGGCCGAGCGGCAAGCAGATGGTCAGCAAACTCAAAGACTATCCGCCCGAGCTTGTTGGGTTCGGAGTTTGTGAGGTAAACGAGACCCGCACCGATTTCTCGGTTGAAGACCATCTCTGAACGCATCCCCCGGACGTACCCACCGTGGTGCACAAACCCCGCAACGCCGTCGTATTCGAAGATGCGCCAGCCAAGGCCGTAATGCACATCGCCTAATTTCGGATTGCGGGGGTAGNGTGATTTTTTGCGTGAGGTTGCCTGGACGCCTGACTGTACTTCGTCGAGCACCGTCACCGGCAACACCTCGGGGACTCGACCTAACTGCGCGAGCAGCCAGCGACGCATATCGTCAATGCTGGCATTCACCCCAGCCGCCGGCGGTACGTGATAATACTCGCGAGTCACCCGGGTGCTCGCCCAAGTTTCCCCTGTCCAGATATGCGGACGCGCGTGATTGGCATCGTCAATGTACTCGCGGTAGCCGATCGACGCCCGCTGCATGCCAAGTGGCTGAAAGATGCGCTCTTCAACAAAGCGGGAGTAGGGCAGCCCAGTTTTCTCCTCGACCACTTCACCCACCAATGAGAAAACAACGTTCTGGTAGCTGTAGCACTCACCCGGGGCGCAGATGAAGTCGACTTTGTGCAGTTTGCCGAGGATCNGCTCAAAGGACTGGTTGTCCTCAATCAGATTNGTATACGCATGGGGCATTAGGCCGGTGCCTTGGGACAACACGTGTTGAAGGTTGATNCGCTCGCCCCATTCGTTCTTCTTGAATCGCAGGCCGTCGATCTGGCTGGTGATCGGCGTTTGCCAATCAACATCCACCTCGCGCACCAGCAGCGCTCCGGCGGTACCTGCAAANGTCTTTGAAATGGATGCCACTCGGAAGAGGGTCTGGTGATCGATCGGAGTCCGGTCGGACCTTGTGTCACGCACGCCCCAGGTCCGCATGCTCNCCACCTCACCCCCAAGCACAAGTACTGCCGCCGCACCAGGCGCATCCCCGGCCAGCGGCTCGAGGATCTCGCGCTCGATATTGCCCGCAAGATCCGCCGACGACGCTGAAGGAACGAGCCCGAACGCCCCAATTAGCATGGTCAAAATGACCTGCAAAGATGCGCAAAACNCGCGGCAACGGCAGTACGATGTCATGTCGCGCACCATACACAAAGGCCTGACGGGGCGCATGCTATNGTGCGCGCCTGACGAAGCCAGGAAACAAAAGGCAGTGGNAATGAGCGCGACGCAAAGTACGCAGATCGAGGGCGCCGAAGCGCCTTTCGATATTCTCTGGGACGACACCGGGGTAGCCCACGTCTACGCCTCGAGCGTTGCCGATGCATACCGCGGAATGGGCTATGCGGCGGGGTCAGAGCGACTCTGGCAGATCCATCTTTCCTGCGCNTACGCAAACTCGGAGGCGGCCGCGCTGCTCGGCAAACGTTTTGTACCGCAGGACGCCATCCAGGCCGCGTGCAACGTGGACGGTAGACGCACGGGGCTCGTCCCAAGCATGGGCGACTGGATCGCCGACGCCTATCTTGAAGGGCTGAACGCATTTGTCCGGCGCCTCGACACACCGCCGCCCGAGTTTGTGCACGCAGGCGCTGAGCCGCGTGAATTCACCCGGGAAGATGTCGCNGCGCGTTATCGCTTCACGTCCTGGTTTCAGCACAAGAGTTGGACCGAGAAGATGGTGCTCGGGCGCCTAATGGCGACTCATGGCATCCGCCGGTTTCGAGATCAGGTTCTACATTTCTCCCGCGAAGACGCCACACAGGTGTCGCTGCATCGCGATGAACTGCGCGCGCTGGACCCNGCACCACTGGCACTCGCCTACCCCATCGCGGTCACCCCGGAACTGAGCGCGCTGCCGCTGTCCGGCAGCAACAACTGGGCCATTCGGGCCGGGCTTTCCGCTTCGNGTAAACCCATGCTNGCCACAGATCCGCACCAGCCGCATAGCATTCCGAACACGTTCTTTTACGTGCACCTACACGCCGGCGACTGGGACGCATTTGGCGCGGCCTTCCCAGGCGTTCCCTATTTCATGATGGGCTATACGCGGGACGTCGCCTGGGGTCTGACTACCGGCTTTGTAGACTCCTACGACGTGTACATCGAACAGATCCACGGCAGTCGGGCACGGACCGCCGACGGCTGGAGCGAGCTCAAGACCCGCACGCTNGACATAGCCACGAANGGCGGGGGCAATCAACGGGTAGATGTCGACTTCACACGCCATGGNCCACTCCTAGAGTCACTCATGAACGGACTGGGGCGAGGGCGTTCCCGAGGTAACTTGCAAACGGCACTACGTTGGGCGCTCGCCGACGTTCCGACCTCGGCGGGCGCACTGGCCAGTCTGCCGCTGGCGAAAAACACCAAAGAATTTGGCGATTTACTATTCGAANATGATGTCTGTCCACTCGTCAACAACATCATCGCGGTTGACTCAGACAACAACCTCGAGCGGTTCATGGCGACAACGCTGCCCGTGCGCTCAGGGGTGACAGGCAGCGTGCCCTTGACCGGCTGGAACGCCAAACATGACTTCCCGCTCAGCAAGGCGGCTGACCTCAAGGTCGAGGTAAACCCGGAGCGGGGCTATGCCCATACGGCCAACAATGACACCATGGGGGAGACGGGACCGTTCTACATCCACAACTTTCCCACCAGCAGCGCGCGGGCGGATCGTATTACTGAACACCTTGAGGCAGGCAAAGACGGCGGCTTCACCCCGGAAGACTTCACCGCCATGCAGCTGGATCTTACGGATCTGCGCGCAAAGCACACTGTGCCGCACNTCCAAAACCTCCTCAATGGCAGCGACAGCGCGGATATTGCCATAGCGGCGGAACTGCTCAGTCAGTGGAACTGTGAAGCTGATGCGAGCGCAGCCGCACCGTGCGTCTACTACCCGTTCCTCGACCGGTTTGCATCGATGAAGTTCCTGCGCGAGNTCCTGGACGACGAGTTCCTGACGGTGCTGCCCGCTGGCGCACCCGGACTCAACCTGCACGACCTTGCCCACTACACCNATGCTGAAGGCGCCTGGGCGGAACACCGTGACACACTACGCACGATCGTGCAGGCCACCATGGCGAACGTTGTAGCAAGCGTACGCAAATCACTGGGTAACGATGTGTCCAGGTGGCAGTGGGGTGACCTGCACCGCATTCACTTCTGGCACACGCTGCGTAAACACGATGCCTGGTCCCACATGCAAGCCGGGCCCGATGCCCTTGGCGGTTCTCCGACAACCCTTGGCATGGCGGTCCACATGGGCCCCGGTCCNGGTCAGGAAGACCAGGCNGCAGATGAAATTCCCTGCCGGGTTTACCATGGACCCGCATACCGGCTGGNCGTGGNTCTTGCTGACCCCGACCACGCGCACTTTGTGATTGCCGGCGGCAACGGGGGCCGACCCGACAGNCCGTTTTTCAACAATCAATATCCGCTCTGGCGCGACGGGCAGTACACGACACTCTCCTTTGTGCGCGATGAACTCACACCCAAGCTGACGGTTGAGGTGCACCCATGCTGATGTGACGAAGGTGCAGCACGAGTTGTTATGCNCCCGCCCCCTTAAGACACCTGAGGCCACCATGGCAGGCCCACTCGACGGCATCCGTATTCTCGATCTTTGTACGATTTACTCAGGCCCGATCTGTGCCTCGATCCTGGGTGATCAAGGCGCTGACGTGGTCAAGGTTGAGTCGCCCNCCGGCGACTTCATGCGCACGCCCNCCGGCGTTTCGCGAAACGGTGTCGGCGCAGCATTTGCAATGATGAACCGCAACAAGCGCTCGATTGTGCTGGATCTCAAAACCGCCGACGGGAAAGCCGTCTTCGAGAAGCTGGTCGANACTGCGGACGTTGTCATAGAGAATTACCGCCCCGGCGTAATGGAACGCCTGGGAATTGGTTATGACANGCTAAAGGCTATCAACCCGAAAATTGTTTTTGCTTCGATCAACGGCGTTGGACACACCGGGCCTTATGCTGGTCGCCGCGTTTATGACGCTATTGTTCAATCAATCTCCGGCATTGGCTCACTGCAGACTGANCCAAAGATTGNGCGACCGGAACTGATTAACTCATTGATCTGCGACAAGCTGACGTCGATGACCGCGGCCCAGTCCATCTCGAGNGCGCTGGTGGCGCGCGAAAGGACCGGCGTCGGCCAGCGCGTTGATATCTCGATGCTGGAGTCAGCGCTGTTCTTCCTTTGGTCGGACAACATGCTCCCCTACTCACTCGTTGGAGAAGATCCTGACTATGCCTGGACGCCTAGCCACGCGGGGATGATNCGCGCCACCAAAGATGGTTTTGTATGCGTGATGCCAGTACAGGCAGAGGAATGGCGGGGGATCTTTGCCGCCCTGGAACTACCCGTACTCCACGAAGACCCGGCATATCACACGCCGGACGGCATCGACATGGATAAGTTCAATGCAACCGTTAATAACGCGTTTGCCCGATTCGATACAACGACGCTTGAAGCGCGCCTCGAAGAGCACCAGGTGCCCTGGGCACGGGTCAACGCCCGGGACGAAGTCGTAAACGACCCTCAGATTCAGGCAATGGAGTCGCTGTGGGAGTACGACCATCCCTTTGCCGGACCAATCCGGCAAGCCCGACCNCCTGCTCGCTATAGCGAAACTCCGTCGGAGATCTTCCGGCCCTCGCCCGAGCTTGGCGAACACACAACCGAGGTGCTAGCCGAGGCCGGCTACTCGGTTGAAGAAATCAAAGCCCTTCGCGCGACCCANTCAATCCGTTAGCTATAGCGGCTATGGTGAATGAGCCCATCATCATCGTGCAGCATGACGCTGTGTGGCCCGATTAATTTGTCGCCATCGGGGGAGCACTGCGTCGTGTCCTTAGCGAAATGGCAGTCCGCATCGATTGCATTGGCTCAACATCCATCTCAGGCCTCGCTNNGANNCCCNTCATCNACATCCAGGTCGGTAACTGCGCTCGTGCCTCTGCCCTAACCCAGACACATCGATACCCNCGGCTACGTCTGGCACGAACACAACCCTGTACTAACCAAAGATTACTACCGGGAGGCGNCTGNCAACCACCGCACCCATGTTCATGTACGCAACTTAGGGNCTTGGCACCAGCAGTATGCGCTGCTGTTCAGGGATTATGTCCGCGCCCACGATCTTGCCGTTCGGCGTTGTGATGTCCGTTATGGCCAGGCACGGACGCGGCCTTCCAAAGACAACATCGAACGTCATCTGCAGGCACGCAGCAGCTCCCTTACGATGATCATCAAGACTCCATCCAACCGCGCGCCCTNCCANTACCCCCGACACTCTGCATCTGGTACAGCTGGAAATAGTGCCCTCTCTGAGCCAGTAGTTCACTGTGTGTGCCCTGCTCTGTGATGCGACCCTCATTCACAACTAGAATTCGCGTCGCTGCACGAATGGTGGACAACCGGTGCGCAATCACAAAGGCAATTCGTCCTTCCAGCAGACGGTCGAGCCCAGCNTGAATTCGCGCCTCAGTTTCTGTATCCACTGACGACGTCGCCTCATCCATAACAAGGATCTGCGGGTCCGCGAGTACCGCGCGCGCGAACGAGATGAGCTGCTTTTCACCTGCCGATAGCTGCTGTCCGCCTTCTCCTAGTTTCGTGGCATAGCCGTCATCTTTCTCGAGGACCAGATCGTGCGCACCTGCAACCTTGGCGGCGGCAACGATCTCCTCCGCGGTCGCGTCGATACGGCCATAACGAATGTTGTCCTCGATCGTGCCACTGAAAACTGTCGATGACTGCAACACCATACCGAGGCTTGACTGCAACCATCTCAGACTGCGTTGGCGGTAGTCCTCTCCGTTGATCAACACGTCGCCGGTGGTCGGTTCGTAGAAGCGGCAGATCACATTAACCAGCGTGCTCTTGCCTCCGCCTGTGGGTCCGACGATTGCTAACGTCTCCCCTCGGCTTACCTTCAGGTTTATCGCCTCCAGAACAGGCTCACCCTCAGCGTATTCAAAGCCAACATCTCGCAGCTCAATTTCTCGAATCTGCGACTCACTACCGTCCTCGGCCAGCGCGCTGCCCAAAGCAACAGGGGCATGCCGTTCAATGGCCTTCGTGACCTGAGCGTCGTCCCCGATGGACGGCTTTGCCTCGAGCAGTTCCATCACCCGCTCCGCCGACGCCTGCGCCATCTGCATCTCGGCAAGCCACCCCGCCAGGACTTGCACCGGCTCGAAAAATTGCCGTGTGTAGGCGATAAAAGCGATAAGCGTCCCCGCGGTAATGGCGCCAGCAATCATCTCCATCCCCCCGTAGACCAGCACAAGACCGGTGGCGAGGCTGCCTAGAGTGAGAACAATCGGCAGGTAGATGGCGTTCTGCAGCGCATTGTGCATCGAGTTGCGATACATCGAATCGCTCTCGCCGGAGAACTCTTCGAGATTGCGCGGTTCACGCACGAATGCCTTGGTGGTGCGCACGCCCATGATGCTCTCATTGTAATTGCCCGTCAGTTTCGAATTGCTGCGACGCACCGCCCGGCTGGAAATGAGAATCCGCTTTTGGAAGTACTTCGACACAAAAAACAACGCCGGCACGACCACAATCACTCCCAACGCCAACATCGGTTCCATCACCAGCATCGCACCCATGATTGCGATCATGATGAAGGTTCCCCAAAAAAGATCCAGAATGCCCCAGGCGAGGATATCCGTCAGGCGATCACAGTCGCTGGTCATCCGAGCCATCAGCCAGCCAACCGGCCGATAGTCATAGTAGGAGAACGAAAGTTGCTGCAGGTTGCCGAACCCCTCGTGGCGAATGTCATGGCTGACGTAGGTCCTGATTTTCTCGGCAAAGTAAAGGAAGCCGCAGGTACCAAGTGCCAGCGCAAAGACCAGGACCCCATAGAGGCCCGCGTAACCCCAGAGGTTGGCATCCATNCCGTTTGCGCCCACGTCGTCAATCACCGCTCTCGTGATCATCGGGAAGGAGGCCTCACCAATAGCTGTACCCACACCGCAAGCAATCAGCGCNATGAGCTCCTTGCGGTAGGGCTTGGTAAACGCAAANAGCCGCTTCCAAATGCCCAGCTCTAATGCATGCGCGGTTTGCTCCTCATCAATGCCATCCTCGAACAGTTCGTCGTCATACTGGGCATCACTCATGTCGTCACCTGACTTTCGGACTCGNCNAGGGAGAGATCAGTGTTGAGTGAATCTTCGAATCTGTCCTGCAGGGCCAGCAGCCTCGCATAGGGCCCCGGCCGCTGCCTCAGCTCGGCATCGGTACCCATCTGAACAATCTGCCCGTCATTGAGGATCACCACCCGGTCAGCACCAGCAATCGTGGACAATCTGTGTGTAATGACAAAGGTAGTCGAGCGGCCCTTGCGCGCGGCAAGCGCGNCCAGAATNTGCCGTTCGGTGCCGGTGTCCACGGCCGATAGCGAGTCGTCGAGAATCAGAATCGGCGGGTTCCGCACCAGCGCGCGCGCCAGAGCCACGCGCTGGCGCTGACCACCTGAGAGGGTGACACCCCGCTCACCCACCATGGCATCCATACCTTTGCGGAAACGNTCAATAGAGTCCGTAATGGACGCTTCGTCGCAGGCGGCGCTGAGTTCATCCTGGCTCGCATCCGCTTTTCCGACCAGCAGGTTCTCGCGGATNGAGCGGGAATAGAGAAACGGCTCCTGCAGCACAATACCGACCGCGGACCGGACGTGATCTCGNGGCAGTTTCGCTAGTTCAACACCGTCAAATCGGATGCTGCCCGNGTCGTAGTCGTATAAACGCAGGAGCAACTGCGCGAGAGTTGACTTGCCCGAGCCCGGTGGCCCCATGATCGCAACGGTCTCTCCCGCCTCAACAGTCAGGCTGACATCCCGCAAGACGGGTTTTTCAGGTTCGAAACCAAAGCTCAAGCCCTCAATTTCAATCTGTCCGCAGATGGGCAAGTCCGGCTGCAGCTCGTCGCTNCTCTCTTCCGGCTCCTCCAGAATATGATTGAGCCGCCCCAACGCCACCACTGCTTTGCCCACATCCTCAAGCACCCGCCCAAGGTGCCGGATGGGCCAGATGAACATCCCTACGTAAGTATAGAAGGCGAACA
>PAWP01000030.1 GCA_002714125.1 Gammaproteobacteria bacterium | reverse complement strand
GCCTCAGGCGTCCGACAGAAAGTCCCGCGCTAGTCCCAGGAAAGTATCAAGCTGGTCATGATGCACCCAATGCCCGGCTCCCTCGACGGTGACGTGCCTAGCATTGCTGAACCCGTCGGCTTGGTCGTCGTCACCCTCGACACGACGCGCCCAGGATTCCGACCCTGAAACCAGCAGGATGGGCGCGGAGATCCTTGCCCAAAGTTCCTTGGTTTCAGCAAATGTGATGTCGAACGGCGACATGACGTGGGTATAGTTGTCGAACTTCCAGGAGAAGGTGCCGTCTTCGTTCTGGTTGCTGCCGTGAATCGTGAGATGCCGGGCCTGATCGGCCTGCAAATGCCCATTAGCATCCACCATGCGCTGGTAGGCGTCTTCCAGCGTGTCGTACCTTTTTGGCAGCCGTCCCGACACCCGTCGAGTTGACTCAATCCAGTTGCGCATGCGCTCATGGACGGGTTCAGGCCCCCGATGCGGCCAGCCGCTCGCGCCCTCGATCACGATCATCTTTTTCACGCAATCGGGATAGACGCCCGCGTACCTCAATGCGACACCGCCACCCAATGAATGCGCCACGATTGTGACCGGCGCAA
This sequence comes from Gammaproteobacteria bacterium, assembly GCA_002714125.1. The sequence goes on along the minus strand of PAWP01000030.1, from coordinate 14,101 downwards.
GGTGCTGTTGGTGGATCAGCTGGGCGATGTCGTAAACGTACTCGGTGTGGCCGTAGGCACTGCCGATCACCCATTCCGAGTCACCGTGCCCGCGGAAGTCCGGAGCGATGACGTGATAATCCTCACGCAGCGCCTCCGCCACCCAATCCCAATTATGGCAATGGTCCCTGCTGCCGTGCACCAGCAGTAACGTCGGTGCGCCTTCGTTTCCCCAGTCGAGGTAGTGAAGTCGCAGCCGCTGGGAAAAGTAGCTGTGAGAGGTCGGGCTCGCTTTGGAAACGCTCAATGGAGTGACCAGGACGTCGCGGTAACGCTATCAATTATAGGTGATGTAGTCTGCGGCCGCGCTGACCCCCGCCTGTAATCGGTGAGACTCTGCTCCCGTGCACCCGTTCTGCCACACTTCTTGAGTTGCAGCGGCGTATAGGAGGTATCCCGCAATAGATCTTCGGGCGAGTCGCCCCCAGGCGCATGATTCCGGGAAAACGAATGATTAGATCGATCACATCAAAGAAACATTGGACACAGCCAAGATCAACTCCGGCCTGATCCACCGGTTTCCGTCGGAGGCCGATGCATCTACCGAAGCCGATGAAGTGTTCGCTGCCCTCCGCAGCGCCGCCGAGCCCGAGCACAACTTGCTTGAGTTGCTGGGCCGGATAGTACCTGACCTGCGTAATGACAGCTTGGTACTCGGCACGGACCTGAGACTTAACCAGTCAAACGTCCAGTCATGGCATCACGTCAAAGAGGGTCACCTCAGCCACTGCAAAGNCANGATCGGTCTCACAAACCTGATCTGCATTNACTCAAAGGGGGATCCCACCGGGGTCGTCACGCCCATTCAGNCGTCAGAGTCGCCTCATTGTGNAAAGGTTCGCATCAGGACTACCTNGGCCTCAGCCTCCTAGAANTCCGCTCCTGGCGTAACCTCAAAGAGCGTAATCTCAGCCCTCGTACCAAGACGCATGACCGGCCCCCAAGTTCCTGTCCCCTCATTGACGTAAAGGTAGGTCCGACCATGCCGGACGAGCCCTTTCACATGCTCGAATACCCGGNCGACGATAAGGTTGAAAGGCACAATCTGCCCATTGTGGGTGTGCCCGCTCAGCATCAGGTCAACGCCCGCCGCTGCCGCATCCTCAAGCCCGCGCGGGCGGTGNTACATCAGCACGACATAGGCATCCCGATCTACCTCAAGCTCGGCCAGNTCACGTGCCACCTGAGCCGGGTCGTCTTTGTCATCGATGCCAATGANCTGCACTGCTCCCTGCCGCATTGAGCGGGTTCGCAAAACGTTGACGCCCAAGCGTTCCAGCCGGGCCAGGATCTCATCTAAATCTTCGTAGCGCTCATGATTACCAATCGAGAAATAGATCGGGCANTTCACGCTGCGGAGCGAGAGCAGTTCATCCTCGCTGACGCCGGTGGCGTCGATGAAATCTCCCGTAATACAGAGAAAGTCGGGCGCCTGAGCGTTCACCTGAGCAATCACGCGCTCCAAAAACCTCCGCGAACGTGATCCGATGTGGACATCAGAGATCTGCACAAAGCGGAACGGCATGCTGANCTTCGGCGAGCGCAGCCGCACAGGGACCAGATGCGGATTGAGGGCCGCGAAAGTACCTACCGCCCCCGCTACCGCACTCAGCCCGAGTACCCAAACTGCAGCGAGCGCTGGAGCCACCCACCCGACAGCAACCAATACCTCCGCACCCAACAACAGGCAAAGCACCACTGGACTAATTCCAAGGAGCGCGTCTGCCGCCAATCGCAAGGTCCGTGCCCTGCCGGTGCGCCGATGGCGAAGCCAAACACGGCTGATCGTCTGACCACCAACAATCGGAACCGCAAATATGAGCGTGACCCACCAAGCCAGGTCCAACCAACCCGCCAGGCGCAGCAATGGATACACAAAGAGCGGCAAGTGNAGCACCAANGCAACTACCAGGAACATGCTCCANCCGCCGGCACGAGCACGCGGGCCACTGCTCGAGGGCGCAGCTCTCGTAGTCGTGGTNGACGGCGCATGGGTTGATGAATCCGTCACCGTANCGAGGCCCCCANCAGATCACGAGCAATGATATGGCGCTGGACCTCGCTTGGCCCTTCGCCGACCCGGCGGATCCGCATCTCGCGGTACCAGCGTTCGAACGGGAAATCCTTGGTGACCCCGTACCCACCGTGAATCTGCATTGNNCGGTCCACTACCCGACTAGAAGCCTCAGTCGCCACCAATTTTGCCATCGCTGCCTGCTTCCGGAACGGCTCGCCCCGACGCGCTAGATCNGCCGCCTCGAGTGTGATCCANGTCGACTGTTTGATGTCGATTTCGTTGTCGACGAGCATCCACTGGATCGACTGACGGGACGCCAAAGGTGCGCCAAAGGTCTCGCGGATCTGTGCATAGTCCAACGCGAGCTCGTGCGCCTTGACCGCAACGCCTATGCAACTCGCAGCATAAGGNATACGCTGGCGGGACAAACGGTCATTGGCAATCGCGAAGCCCTTATTCAACTCACCCAGAATGTTTCTGGCGGGCACACGCAGATCTTGGAACTGCAGTTCGGTTGCGTAGTGGGAGGAACGCAGGGTGTGCACNACCCTGCGCACGTGGAAACCCGGCCACTCCGTCTCAACAATGAAGCAAGTCACACCACCGCGACCCTTGTCCGGTGAAGTGCGGGCAAAAACCAACCCGAAGTCGGCTCGGTCCGCGCCGGAGATGAAGATTTTGCCGCCGTTAATGATCCAATCGTCACCATCCTGCANAGCCCGGGTCTGAATTGCCCGCGCAGGGTCAGAGCCGCCAGAGGGCTCAGTAAGCCCAAAGAAGCCGCGCTTTTCACCCCGCAAAGTTGGATAGAGGTACTTCTCCTTCTGTTCATCGCTCGCTTCGAAGAGCTGGGCCAGGCCGGCACCNCCAAACACACGATAGCAGGGCTCATACAGCCCAGCGCGGTGCTGAGACATCTCNATAGCGAGTAGTGTTCGGGTCACTATATCTATATCNGGCCCGCCAAACTCNACCGGTATATCGAGCCCATACAGGCCCATCTCTTTTGTGATCCCGATGAGGCGCTCGCGGTCAGCCNGCTCGAGCTCGCTGGCATCNGGATCNAGATCCTGCTCAAGCGGAAGAATCTCCTCTCGTACAAACCGACGCACCGTGTCCGTGATGAGTTTTTGCTCTTCGGTNAGTTGAAAATCCATTGNAAAATCCTCGNCGGCGGCCTATGCAGGGCTCAACCTTCCGGGGATCTCNTCTTCCCGGTTGTGTTCAGGCAGCACCCCATGATCCGCACGGTACACCATCAACAGTTCGAGACGCCGGGTGTGATAAGCCATTGTGACTTCAGCACGAAATGACTCCGCAGCAAATTCTGACGCCCTGTCGATCACCTCGCTGCGTAACCCAAACAAAGCTCGGGCCCCTGCAGCTCCGACGTAGATCACATCACCCGCGCGATTAGCCAGCTGAAACACACCAAGCTGCCCGGGGAGCTGCTCCGCCTGCGCAACAGAAATCCAGGGTTTCTCGAGCCGTATGCTCACGATCGTTTCACCAAGGGACCAAGTGGTCGTGACTCTAACACTCCAGAGCAGACGACTGGACCGCATGTATCCACCGAACAAACTGTGACGGCGCGCAGTACTGTTGTAAGCGGACCGTGCGGCCCCGCTCGGTATCCGAACACGTGCCCAAGAAGACTAAACAAAGCGCCAAGCCTAGCGCGGAGAAGAAGGAGCTGCTCCCTTCATACCATGCCAAGCGACGCTCGGACCGCACCAGCGAGCCGCTTGGCGGGCCCATGGCTTTGGCCCCATCCAGCGGTCAACTGTGTTTCGTAATGCACCATCACGCGACGCGTAACACCCACTTTGATCTGCGCCTGGAGACGGACGGTGAGTAGTATTGCGTCAGCAGGCAGCCTCAAAATGCTCTCTTGCCCACGATACCGCCCTTTTGTCTAGGGTCAGTGTGGGATAGCCGCCCATATCCGACTAGTTGCGACGCTCCTGGAACTCTCTGTCGGCACGCTTACCCCGGTAAACGCGCATATCGATCGCGCGCACGACAATCGGTTCGAGGCTGAAGAGCATCCGTGGCTCAGTCTTCATATTGGCAAAAAACCGGTCGACGGCGGCGGCGTTGGCGCCATCGCCTCGCCCGACGTATTTCTCCACTAATCGGCGCGACATCGGCCAGATATCGAAATCCGGTACTGTGTGCGCGACGGCGCGGCCATCGATGCCGACATGGCCGGCAACAGGTGCCAGTGCCTCAATGCAAAGAGAGCAGTCGGCATTGCGTTCCAACTGTCTGCACCAGATCCGGTTGGTTGTTCCGGTCAGCCAATACCGTCTCGTCGGCGCGTCCCATAGCCACCAAACGGGCACGGTGTAGGGCCGCCCATCTGCTCGCACCGTGGCTATGACGCCGACATGCGGTTCCTGCAGAAACGCCGCCAAAGTAGCTTCGTTCATCCTGGGCACTTCACTTACCTCCCCCTATTGTCGGTCCTCCTCGAACAGAAACGACGTGCGCCATCTGGCCCGATTTCCAGATTCAACGGCGTGGCGCACGAAAACCACCCAAAGGCCTCAACGGCGATACTTAGATCAGCGCGCACCCAATGCATTCGGGATCAGATGCCGCCATCAACACCTTCGCTGCCAAGCTCGGAGATGATCACCCGCAGTTCCTCCACAATCGACTCAAGTTCAGCCTCATCCGTACCACGAACCACAAGGTTGGTACCAATACCCGAGTCCCTATAAAACGGGTAGCTACCAACGTCCACACCAGGATGCCGCCCCTGCACTCCGCGCAGCAACGCTGCGATCTGTCCCTCAGACAAATGTGCACCAATGGTCCTGGAGCGCACTGGTTTGCCACCTTGGATACGACTGGCATCGAGCGAAGCCACCATAGCCTGCATTACCATGGGTACGCCGGCCATCACAAACACATTTTCGATCTGAAACCCGGGTGGCCCACCCGTACCGTTCTCAATCAGCGTAGAACCCTCCGGGACCCGCGCCATGCGCAGGCGCGCTTCCATCACATCAGGCGGAGCCTCCCGCTGCCTGATGATCGCCTCGGCGGTGGGGTCCATGATGAGCTGCACCCCAAAGGCTGCGGCGATGCAGTCCGCTGTAATGTCGTCGTGGGTTGGNCCGATTCCGCCTGTGGTGAAGACGTAGTCGAACTTCTGCCGGCACTCGTTGACCGCATCAATGATCACTCGTTCAATGTCCGGAATCACGCGAGCCTCAGTCATACGCACACCCAACTCATTGAGTTCGATTGCGAGATATTTGAGGTTGGTATCCTGGGTACGGCCAGAGAGTATCTCGTTGCCGATAATAAGCATGCAAGCCGTAACAGTATCTTTGTTCATAGTGTGTCCCTAAGCTTCATNAAGCCGTCAGTCTTCTACCCNACCGNCGCNATAGATCGAGCGTGNTGTCACCTCCACCNCATCCGCAATCTNCNACGCGNTCAGCACCCTACCCTCCTNCAGCAGTATGAGCTGAAGCGAGCGGTAGCGTGACGCAAGGCGCTCTCCATGGGTACTTCGAAGCGCACGATTCTAACCACCTGTGCGCTTCACCGGGATCGAGATGAGGGTCACCGGCTAATCGGTGTACTATCAATCCCTTCGCGCAGCACTAGAGCGGTCGACTGAGACGCCCCGGACAGGCTGCTAACAGCCGGTGTCCGGGCAGCAGCACACAGATCCCGGTTAACAACGACTGCGACGCATACAAGCAAACGCATCAAAAAGAGAGCCCAAGGAGACACCATGGCCGACTACGAAAATCTCATCATAGACCGCCTAGGCACAGATGGCCGGGTAGGACGCATCACACTCAACCGCCCGGAGAAGATGAATGCGTTGTCACAGGAGTTGCTGTTTGAACTCAACGACGCGCTTCATGACATGGAAGCGGACCACTCGATCCGCGTGCTGATTCTGCGTGGGGCCGGGCGTACGTTCAGCGCGGGCTATGACCTGACCCCGGCCCAGGGAAAAGGCGCCGACGGCGTACACCGCAGCTTCAAGCCGACCGACGAGAAAGGCAGGCGGCTGATGATGAGCATCCGCAGCGGGATGCAGCAGATTACTGATATCCACATGTATTTTTGGAACATGGCAAAAATCACCATCGCCCAGGTCCATGGTTATGCCATTGCCGGCGGCTGTGAGCTCGCCATGATGGCTGACCTCGTTGTTGCCGCTGATGACGCCCAGTTGGGCCACCCCGGTCTACGCGGGCTTGGTACTTCACGTACGGGCGTCATTTGGCCTCTGGTAATGGGAATGCGGAAAGCCAAAGAGCTGTACTACACTGGTGAAAACGTCACCGGTACTGAAGCCGAAGAGATGGGCATGATCAACTATGCATGGCCCATGGATGAGCTTGAAGACCGCACCCTCGCGTTTGCTGATCGTCTCGCGATCATGTCAGCCGACCATCTTGCGATCCTGAAGGTCAACATGAACCGGTTCTACGAGAACATGGGTATCTACTCATCGGTACGAACGTCTACCGACCTCGACGCGATGGGTCAATTCACCGAGTTCTCGTACCAGTACCAGGACCACATGCGCGAAGAAGGCCTGAAGGGTGCGCTCGCATGGCGCGACACTCCCTTCAAAGGTACCGACACCTACAAAAAGAAGTAGCGATGTCCCAGCGTGCGGCCCCGCGGCTGCGCGCTGAACCCGACCACCCGGACGAGGCCTACGCGTGATCAACCTCGAAGGCCAGACTGCCATCGTGACCGGTGCGGGTGCACTGACCGATGGCATTGGCAATGGCCGAGCTGCAGCCATGCTGCTGGCCAGGGCGGGCGCTAACGTGATGGCTGCGGACCGGGATCTGGACCGGGCCATGACCACTGTCGATATGATCGAAGCCGAGGGTGGCCGCGCCGCAGCGATTAGCTTCGACGTGACGGACGCCGAAAACTGCCAACGCGTGGTGGACGAAACAGTTGAGCGTTTCGGATGTCTCCATATTCTCGACAACAACGTGGGTATTGGCAGCCGCGGTAGCGTGGTGGAAGAATCCTACGAGCGCTGGCAAACCGTCATGCGCGTCAATGTCGACAGCATGTTCCTGATGAGCAAAGCAGCCATCCCCGCGATGGTGAACGGTGGCGCCATTGTCAATGTCTCATCAATCTCAGCGATTCGACCGCGTGGGCTCACAGCCTATTCAACCTCCAAGGGCGCTGTGATTGCCCTGACCCAGGCGATGGCGGTCGACCATGGTCCCGACAATATCCGTGTGAACTGTGTCCTTCCAGGCCCTGTGTATACACCGATGGTGTACGGAGCCGGTATGACTGAAGACGCTCGTACCCGGCGCGCGGCGGCAGCCATACTTCCTCGTGAAGGAAACGGCTGGGACGTAGGCAATAGCGTCCTCTTTCTTGCCTCGGAGTTGTCCAGCTGGATGACGGGGCAATGCCTGGTTGTTGATGGTGGCGTAACACTGCAGGCACCGGCGCGGGACACCGGTTAGCCGCGGTCAACTATCGGTGAAATACTACGGACGTCAGACCAATAGTCTGGCGCACGTGTTGCCCGGCAAAGCCAATACCACCGTCCACCGTGGTCAGCACGTTCCAGATTGTCGCCCAGCATCTCCCCGCAGCGGCCAGCCTGAACNGCCGGAATGAGTGCTTTCTTGGCGAAGCGCGCGATATCCGTTGAGGAGGGAGACCTNACGGGNACNGTAGCCAGCGCCANGAGGCGCCGTTCAAAGCTGCGGCCATGTCCTGGATGATATGAAAGTAGCCAAACACACCGAAGCCAATTGTGGCTAACGACGTACGTCTGTTTGAGAACCCAGCACGCGTTCTGCCCTCCACGACGAAATTCTGCCCCCATTCTTGGAACGCGCTTACGAACTAATGCTCGTGGACGAGCAGGCCTGGGACGGCTAAGTGCTGAAGGCGTTCGAAGTCGTCACCTGTCCGGAAACAGCACTCGCGGACTTTTTTGGCGAGTCCCTGGGTGCCAGCCTGGACTAGGTAANGGCNCGCCAGTACGAAGATGGGGCGAGGCACCCGCANTGGAGCTGCGGTGATGCCTTTGCCGCCGCCTGGCTCCGAGATTGCAGTANACTTGACCTTGCNCANGCTCACCAAGCTACGGGATTTCGAACGGGTGACAGNGCCTTGAAACGACGNTTTTCAAGACTAGCTCNAGTCAAGTGATATGCTCTTCNNCGCATCGCTTGNTCTTCTACANACCACTGTACATATATACANNTNANTGGNAAGNACTGCCGCAACCGGCGAAGCGGCCGCAGAAACACCNGACTGCTGCGAAACACTGAGGATTCCTATGGGCGCANCAGAACCCTGGCAAGAGGTTCCGGGGGACAGACCGCCATCACATCTGGCGCGTCGACAACTCGCTCAAGAGCACTTAGCCAAACGGCACTTTACTCANNNCTACCTANGACAGGNACAACCNGGACTCGACCAAAGGGCCTTACCACCCTCAAGCAGACATCAGAATTGACACNGTGAAAACAGCCTCAGANGAGTTANATNACATCCTCATTCGGGGTGCCCGCGAACACAACCTGAAGTCTGTCGAAGTCAAAATCCCTAAGCGACGGCTCGTGGTACTGACTGGAGTCTCCGGTTCAGGCAAGTCCTCANTGGCCTTCGACACGCTGTATGCCGAAGGCCAGCGCCGGTATGTAGAATCTCTGTCTGCGTATGCGCGTCAGTTTCTAGGTCAGATGGAGAAGCCGCGCTACGACACGATACGTGGCCTCTCGCCTACGATCTCAATCGAGCAAAAAACTGCCAGCCGCAATCCACGGTCGACTGTCGCAACCATTACCGAGATTGCCGACTACCTGCGTGTGCTGTACGCCCGCGTGGGCACCCAGCACTGTCACCAGTGCCNNGCNTTGGTCGCCAGCCAAAGCGCCCAAAACATTGCACGTGAACTGCTGGCANTGCCTGAGGGCACCCGTCTCAATCTCTTGATTCCACTGCTCGTTAACCGCCGCGGTGAGCACCGGGACATGCTTGACGACGCACGCGTGCAGGGCTTTGTGCGCCTGCGCGTTAATGGAGAGATCGTCCGCTCCGATGAAATCGAAGCGCTCGACAAGCGCAAGAAACACNCTGTCGAGGCAGTGGTGGACCGCATCGCCGTGCGTCCGGAGAATTCAGAGCGGCTGAACGAGTCCGTAGAGCAGGCCCTGCACCTCGGCGACGGCATGCTGATCGCCGCAACCGAGAACGGTGACAAGATCTATTCCGAGCAAAGNTCCTGCACGAAGTGCAATATCTCCTTCCCCATGCTCACCCCACAGTCTTTCTCGTTCAACAGTCCGCAGGGTATGTGCCATGACTGCAANGGGCTGGGCACACAGGTCGCGTTTGAACCGGACCTGCTCGTGCCGGATAAAACGCTAACGCTGCTCGAGGGCGCAATGAAGCCCGTGGGACCACTCGATGCGGACCGCAAATCGATGACCGCGCGTTACCACCGTCAGGTGCTCGCACACATGAAGATTCCACTTACCAAACCCTGGAGCAAATTGACCGCAAACCANCGCAAGAAGCTGCTCTACGGTACGGGTGAAAAGCGCTACCAAATCAACTGGGGTCGGCACNATGGCACGGCACGCTATGAGGGACTGGTAAACCGGCTCATGCGGCGCTTTCGCCAGACCCGCTCCGAAGGTATGAAACGCTGGTACTCNCAGTATCTCGCCAATACCCCGTGCACCACATGCGGCGGTCTGCGCCTCCGCCCGGAAAGTGCCGCGGTCAGAATCGGTGGCGCAACCCTGGTCGAAGTCTCTTCGTGGACCATCGACAAAACAGCAGCATTCTTTGGCAACCTGAAATTGCCAGGTGCCGCAGGCGAGATTGCAACGGAGGTTTTGAAAGAAATCTGCAATCGGCTGGACTTTCTTATCAGTGTCGGACTCTCGTATCTGTCGCTGGATCGTCCGGGCCCATCCCTATCAGGTGGCGAATCGCAACGGATCAGACTGGCTAGCCAGGTNGGCTCAGAACTCTCCGGCGTTATCTACATTCTNGATGAGCCCAGTATCGGNCTGCATCAGNGAGACAACGANAAACTGCTCAAGACGTTGTGCAGAATGCGAGATATNGGCAACACGGTGGTCGTTGTAGAACACGATGAAGAGACGATCCGATTAGCCGACCACGTGGTCGACTTCGGACCAGGNGCCGGCGTCAACGGCGGTGAGGTTGTCCACGCAGGCACTGTAAAGAGTCTTGTACGCAACAAGCGCTCACTTACCGGCGGGTACCTCTCCGGGCGCCTGGCGATCGAGTACACCAACGTACGGCGTGATTCGATCGGCTCAGTACGGGTAGAAGGCGCTCGTGCCAATAATCTGCAAAACGTTTCCGCGGATTTCCCGCTGGGAGTGCTGACGGCCGTAACCGGCGTCTCCGGAGCAGGCAAGTCAACGCTGGTGAACGACATCCTGTACCCGGCTCTAGCACGTCATTTTCACAACTCAACCCAGCGCGTCGGGGATCACGACGCCGTGCTCGGGCTTGATCAGTTGGACAAGGTGGTCGCAATTGACCAGCGCCCGATCGGGCGTACGCCGCGTTCGAACCCGGCAACGTACATCAAGGTATTTGACGAGATTCGTACCTTCTTTTCCATGCTGCCCGGCTCGCGCATGCGCGGCTATAAACCGGGCCGCTTCTCCTTCAATGTCAAAGGCGGTCGATGTGAGGCCTGCCAGGGGGACGGTGTCAGAAAGATTGAGATGCACTTCCTCTCAGACGTTTTTGTCAAATGTGAAGAGTGTCAAGGCCGGCGTTTCAACGACGCTACCCTTGAAGTGAAGTACAAGGGCAAGTCGATCGCTGACGTGCTGGAACTTACGGTCGCCGAAGCGGTGGAGCACTTCTCAGAGCACCCTAAGATCAGCCGCCAGCTTGAACTGCTGATGGATGTCGGCCTGGACTATCTTCATCTCGGGCAACCTTCGTCGACCCTGTCGGGGGGTGAGGCCCAGCGCGTCAAGCTCGCGCGAGAACTTTCAAAGATCGCCACCGGTCGAACGTTCTACATTCTGGACGAACCGACGACGGGGCTTCACTTCGAGGACGTCAAGAAACTGCTCGCCGTGCTGAACCGGCTTGTCGACGCCGGCAACAGCGTCACGGTCATCGAGCACAATCTGGATGTCATCAAGACAGCGGACTGGATCATCGATCTTGGGCCGGATGGAGGCCCCGCTGGCGGCAAAATTGTGGCCAGAGGCACTCCGGAGAAAGTTGCCCAATCAAGCAAGTCTGAAACGGGGCGCTACCTCAAACCTTTGCTTGAGACCATACGGCCATCGCGCAAACGCGCCTAAATCTGAAGANAGAGCCCTCGGCNAAAAAAGAACCCTAGCGAAAAGTGGCATCAGCTGAGAAGAGTCTGAGCNAAAGAGCCAANATGAGAACGGCTCAGCGCATTTCCTACTGAATTGTGCGGACNTTGGGGTTCCGCAGCAGAGCCCANATCTTNGGATAGTTCTGCNNNGCTTCCAGATCAAAACTCTGCACCGCTCGAATCACTTCGGGATCACTCNGGAAGGCCTGCATCTACNGATCATTCCGCAGTTCCATAATGNCGACGAGGACACCNGGATNTTGTGCCATACCGATCTGCAGGCTGCCNACGGCATCGGCACTCACGGCGTTTGCGGCTGTCGCCGCCGCCTTGGCTACAGGACCCACGCGACTACCGGACTGGATTCAGGTGACCTGGTGCTCCTAAACCCTGATGTCACCTGTTGTACGTGTGGGGATCGAATCTACCTCGCCCTGTACGGATACAACCTTGCTCTGCAGGGAACGGCCATCACTTAGAGTGATCCTATCCGCAATGGTCAACGCCCCAAACGACAATTCTAGCCCCGTCAGCCAGCGTCTTGTTCTGCTGTCGCACAGCCAACAGCCTCGAGCCAGCTTCCCGTCGATCGGGTGAGTTTGCTCCCCATTGACGACCATCCGCCTCACAAAAGCGGATGGGCCCCGATATGTGGTCTATCTGTACGCACGAATGGTACGCGGGTGCGGTACTCTCCCTCTCCCCTCACCAGGAATCAGCCATGTGAGTCAGCGTACGCTCCCAGACGACTTCGATCCCGAAGCAGTCCCCATTCGCCCCGCGGCAACTGTCATGCTGGTCGACGACCGTCCAGACCTGCAGGTTTTCATGATGGAGCGGCACGCCAACACGGTATTTGCCGGCGGTATGTGGGTCTTCCCGGGTGGATCCGTTGACATCAGCGACGACGCGGCCGCCTATGAGGCGCGCTGCGCCGCCAGAGAAGCGGTCGAGGCGAACCGCCTGCTCGAGCTCGATGGTGGCGCGCTCCGTTACTATGTAGCCGCCATAAGAGAGGCATTCGAAGAAAGCGGATTGCTGCTTTCGGTTCATGCCGGGACCGGTGCAAAGCTGACTCTGTCGGAACCAGAGGACATTGTGCGCTTCCAGGCACATCGAGATGCACTCAACGCCGGCGAACGCTCACTGCTCACAATCCTCGAGACAGAAAATCTACTCATGGACGCCGGCGACATGCACTATATTGCGCGCTGGATCACGCCACTCGGGTCGCCGCGACGTTTTGATGCTCGATTCTTCATTGCACGCGTACCAGGCGCCCAGACGCCCGCACACGACAACCAGGAACTTGTGCATTCCGCCTGGTTCAGGCCGCAGGACGTACTCGACGCGTTCGACCGGGAGGAGATGGTATTGATGACTCCGACACTTCGAATGCTGCGCTCTCTTGCGCGATTCAAATCCGCTGTGCAGGTCATTGATGCTGCCCAGGCCAACCTGCCGGACGAGCGCGTACGGGTGCTCGATGGACGCCTAGTACTACCAAGTGACGCGGGCTACGAAACCGCTGATCAGAACATCGAAAACGGCTGGGTCCGGCTGCGTCCGGAGTAGCCCCCCGTCCGGCTCAATCCCAATATCAACAACTTACACACAGGCTATGGACGTGCGGACCCACGTGACAGCCCACAGAATCGAATCGGCTATCCGAACTCACCTTTAAACGTCTATTTTTATTTCCATTTTTCTGTCACGAGGGCGGGCGTACGCCCGCACAACACCCGTGTCGTTCGCGCCACAAACATGTAGGACTAGGCCACGATAGGCGGTCCGGACGAGAGTCTGAGCGATNTATTCCTGTCACAGAAGACAAACGGTGTAGTAAACACCGGCACGTTATACTCACGCAGTCATAGATACAGGACGAGGCCAACATGGAGCTAACCGGCAAGGTAGCCATCATCACCGGCGGGGCCTCGGGTATGGGCTTAGCAACGGTGCGACGCTTCCTCGAAGCGGGAGCCAGAGTAATCATCGCTGACGTACAGGACGAACCAGGCGAACGGTTGGCTGCCGAACTGGGCAACGATGTGCGCTACCACCANACGGACGTAGCACAGGAATNGGACGTAGAGGCCGTGGTTNATCGAGCCGTGGCTGAGTTTGGTGGTCTNCATGTAATGTTCAACAACGCCGGATTCGGAGGTGTATCCGCACCAGAACTTGAGGCTCTGGAACTTGGCGACTTCTACCGACACACCGTCGATGTTCTCTTTACCGGCGTCCTGTCCGGCATCAAACATGCAAGCAGGGTGATGAAGCCGGCCGGCGGCGGCAGCATCATCAGCACGGCGTCAGTCGCTGGGCTACGCGGAGGCTGGGGCCCCCACGTTTACAGCGCCATGAAGTCCGCAGTGATCAATCTGACGAAAAGCACAGCGCTTGAGCTGGGGCAACACGACATACGGGTGAATGCCATCTGCCCAGGGTTTATTGCCACGGCCATCTTCGCAGGCCAGAACAACATGAGCTGGGACCAGCGGATGGAGTTTATAGCGGAGCTTGAGAAATCGGAAATGTCGAACGCCCCAATCCAGCGTGCCGGCAAGGGCGTCGACATCGCCAATATGGCGCTTTTCCTGGGCAGCGATGCTTCAACCTTCATTACCGGCCAAGCCTTCGTCGTCGACGGAGGGCTAACCGCCGGTACACGACGCCAG
>PAWP01000029.1 GCA_002714125.1 Gammaproteobacteria bacterium | reverse complement strand
GGTCCAGCCTGCGTAGAGTTGGATCTAGTGTCGCAAACAGCTGATTCTGCGCGTAGACGTCAGCACCACACAGGCGGTTGAACGCAGTCGATTTTCCGGCGTTGGTATAGCCCACGAGTGAGACCGCCGGTACACCGGCCTTGGAGCGCCCGCGTCGATTCAGTTCGCGCGCCCTGCGCACCTTCTCAAGGCGCCTACTCACTTGCTTAATCTGCTGACCGAGAATGCGCTGGTCCGCCTCAAGCTGAGTTTCACCTGCACCGCCGAGGCCAGCCCCCGCGCCCGCTCCGCCGCTGCCACCGGCGGAGCCCCCGCCGCCGCGACCACCTCCCACGCCGCCACGCTGGCGGTCGAGGTGTGTCCAGCCACGTACGAGTCGTGCCGACTCATGCTGCAACTGAGCCAGCTCCACCTGCAGCTTACCTTCATGAGTACGGGCACGCTGGGCAAAGATGTCGAGAATGAGGCCGGTGCGGCCNCGCACCGCAATACCCAGGGCCTCCTCTACATTGCGCTCCTGAGCCGGAGACAGATCCTGATCGACGAGGATAATATGGCAATCGGCCGCGTCGATGACGTACTTCACATCGGCCAGCTTGCCGCTGCCAATAAACGTTCGCGGATCAGGCCTGCGGCGTCGTGCCACCATTTCGACCACCGGTACGAGCCCGGCGGTCTGACTAAGTTCGGTAAACTCACTCCGCGATGAGAGCGGCGCGTCACCGCTCTCGACGTGGAGAATGAGGGCACGGCTACCGGCCGCTGGGCGTTCGAATAGCACGTAACAGACTCCAATTGGCNTCAAAGGGCTGCAGGTCCATGGTGCCGAAGCAGACACTCCGCCTCACGCCGTAAGTCTTAANCAAAANNTAGAGCNGTTGCGGGGCGCTCGCNGANAGCCTCCGGCCACATNCATGCAGCCCGGGGCAACACCTGGAACGTTTCGCTCAGTTTGTTCAGATCGGCAAGGGTGCGGTTCAGGTGAACNCGCANAGGCCGCGCAGCCTGACGCGTACGCTGGTCAGCCGTCGTCACGGTCATCCTGGGTCGGCACATGCACATTGCGCGCTGGTACAACAGTAGAAATGGCGGATTTGTATATCATCTGACTGACGCTATTGCGCAAAAGAATGACGAACTGATCAAANGACTCGATNTGACCNTGNAGCTTGATACCGCTGACCAGATAGATCGATACGGGAANCCGGTCCTTTCTCAGGGCGTTGAGGAAAGGGTCTTGTAACGACTGCCCTTTTGGCATCAGTTTGCTCCTTNGCCGATNCGACCGGTCTACTGACCACCTGCAGATCCCGTAGATACCTTGTCGCTCNGGCAATAGCCGCGCGNTACTCAGGTGCTCNGAAGACGNCCGCAGGNGCCTGCGCACAGCGCGCCTAAGGCCACTTGTCANCTTAATATGCGGCGTGCACGTAGAATTTTCAAGCATTCCGNCGGNTCCGTTCCAATCTGTNGGAGATCCGGCCAACTCCGCATCCATGTGAGCTGGCGCTTGGCCAGCTGGCGCGTCGCCGCACAGGCACGNGCAAGCATTTCAGCCTCGCCGTAGGCGCCATCGAGATGCTCCCANACCTGTCGGTAACCGACGGCCCTCATCGCAGGTAGGGAGGGNGTGAGGTCACCCCGCTCCCTCAGTCGTTCTACCTCAGCCACAAACCCCGCGTCGAGCATGGCNCGGAGTCGCTCNTCAATNCGGTCATGCAGCAGCCGCCGGTCATCGATCCCTATGCCGATGTGCAGCAGATCAAATGGACACTCGGATNCAGACTGTTTGTGCAGCTCGCTCATCGGNTTCCCNGTGAGCTCATAAACCTCGAGCGCCCGCTGCAGGCGCTGGGGATCATTCGGGTGCAGGCGCGCCGCCGTCTCGGGATCGACGATAGCCAGGCGCGCGTGCACGGCTGGCCAACCGTGGCGAGCNGCAAAGGCTTCAATCTGCGCACGCACAGCGGGATCGCGGTCCGGCATCTCCGCAATGCCGTCACGCAGCACCCGGAAGTAGAGCATCGTCCCTCCAACGAGGANCGGCACCCGGCCNCGGCTGCGTATCTCGCCGATCAGGCGAATCGCATCCAAACGGAACTCTGCGGCTGAATAGGGCTCTGCTGGNTCGCGGATGTCAATCAGGTGGTGTGGCACGCTGGCCAGCATTTCCGCATCCGGCTTAGCCGAACCCACATCGAGGCCCCGATACACCTGCGCAGAGTCGACACTGACAATCTCGGCCGGGAAGTGATAAGCCAACGCCAGCGCAAGATCTGTCTTGCCGCTCGCTGTAGGCCCAAGCAGGCAAACGGCGTCCATTCGCGTTCTGACCGCTCTACCGGCCGCGCAGAAAAAGAGAGTCCAGCTCCGCCAGACTCTGTTCCGTCCACGTGGGGCGGCCATGATTACATTGCCCGGANCGTTCGGTTNCTTCCATGTCCCTAAGCAGTTGGTTCATCTCCGCTATCGAAAGCTGCCGGTTGGCCCGCACTGAACCATGACATGCCATCGTCCCGAGTAATTCATCCCGCGTGCGGGTCAGGCGCTCGGTTGTCCCATGTTCAAGNANGTCGGAGAGCACGTCCCGTGTCAACTGTTCCGCATTTGCGCGGCCCAGCAATGCCGGGATCTCCCTGACAACAACAGACTCGGGCCCCATCACCTCCAGCACCAAGCCCATGGCAGCAAGCTCTTCGAGGCAGGTCTCAACGAGACTGCTTTCCCGTTCACTTACGGCGAGACTGAGCGGCACNAGCAACGGTTGCCGGTGCAGTCCCTCACCATCGAGCGCAAGCTTCATACGCTCATAAGTAATCCGCTCATGGGCGGCATGCATATCGACTACGACCAGTCCTCGGGCGTTCTGCGCAAGGATGTAGACCCCGTGCAACTGGGCAACCGCGTACCCGAGCGGCGGGATGTCCGGGTCGTCTGACTCCGGCAGCTGCGGCACGCCCGCAGGAGCCCCGTTGAATGCCCCCAGCAGCGGTGCCTGCTCACGCACGGCGCCATAGCTGCTTCCCGGCCATGCATTACCGCCACCCCCATAACTGCCAAAACCAATCCCCGCCTGGCGGGCCACGGCACCGTCATCCAGGTCCAGCGGCGCCACGGGTAGCTGAACCACATCGGCCGGTCCGTCTTCAGCCAGCGCGCTGTGCAGCGCCCGCTGTATAAAGTTGTGAACCCGCCGGGAATCGCGAAAGCGCACTTCGTGTTTAGTGGGATGTACGTTTACATCCACAAGATCAGGCGGCAGGGTGAGAAAAAGTACGTAGGCCGGTTGACGATCGTGATAGAGAACATCGCGGTAAGACTGGCGTATCGCGTGGCTGACCACCTTGTCCCTGACGATCCTTCCATTGACAAAGAAATACTGGCTATCTGCCTGACTGCGGGAAAAGGTCGCGCGAGCGGCCCAACCACGTACTGTCAGCGCATCGTCGCTCGTATCGATCTCAATTGCAGCGGCTACAAAGGCTTCCCCCAGCACCTGCCCGGCACGCGCAATGTCGCCTTCAGCAAGAGCACCGTAGCGCCGGCTGCTGCGCCCGTTGTGGACCAGACGCAACTCCGCTCCAGGACAGGCAAGCGCCAGTTTGCGCACCACTTCTTCAACCCGACCAAACTCGGTGCGCTCGGTCTTGAGGAACTTGCGGCGCGCGGGTGTATTGAAGAACAGATCGCGCACCTCCACCGTCGTGCCACGAGGGTGAGGCGCCGGCGCGAGCTCAGCGGCCATATCAGCACCCGAAGTGGACACTCGCCAGCCATCGCGGGCATTTTCGTTCACGTTGCTCGTCAGGCGCAGCTGCGAGACTGACGCAATGCTTGCAAGAGCTTCGCCGCGAAACCCAAGCGAAGACACCCGATGCAAATCCGCCTGGACGCCAATCTTGCTAGTGGCATGACGGGCCAGCGCAAGATTCAGGTCGTCAGTTTCAATGCCAAGACCGTTGTCCCTGACCCGGACCAGTTTGCTACCGCCCGCTTCGACCTCGACCTCGATCCGCGTCGCGCCGGCATCAATACTATTCTCTACCAATTCTTTAACAATCGACGCCGGCCGCTCCACCACCTCACCCGCAGCGATCTGGTTTGCAAGTCGCACGGAGAGTTTCTGAATCCGGTTTTTCATGCCTTGCTCTTCAAGAGGATGGAATCTTAAGTACCTGACCAATGCGTATCCTATCGGTCTTCAGGCCGTTGAGTTCGCGAATAGCCCGAATAGACACCCGATACCGCACCGCAATGCCTGACAGTGTATCGCCACGCTCGATACGATAGGTCGCCCCAGGCTCACTTTCCTCTTGTCTGCGCCAAGCAAGGTACGAGTCCTCGGGCGGATTGGAGCGCATATAGCTGGCTACACCTTTGAAGATGGCCTGGGCCAGACGTTCCTGGTGATCCTCGCGCGCTAGTTTACGAGCCTCGCCCGGGTTCGAGATGAATCCCGTCTCGACCAGGATGGATGGAATATCGGGCGATTTCAGCACTGCAAAGGCGGCCTGCTCGACACGTTTTTTGTGCAGCTTTGTTACACCACCCAAAGCACCTACGACCTCACGACCCACCTCAAGGCTCATCGTCAAACTAGCCGTCATCGATAGATCCAGCAAGACTTCTACCAGCAGGTCATCTTTGTCATTGAGGCTGACGTTCTCAGCACCACCAATCAGATCCGACCGGTTATCTTTTTCAGCCAGCCACTCTGCGGTCTCGCTGGTCGCGCCCTTCAACGAGATGGCATATACCGAGGCACCGCTTGCTGCCGGTGTGCGGAACGCGTCAGCATGAATCGAGACAAAAATGTCGGCAAAGTTTTCGCGCGCAATCATCGTGCGCTTGTCGTGTTTGATGTAGTAATCGCCGGTGCGGATCATCACGCCGCGGTATCCGGACTCCTTCTCAAATAGTGCATGCAGTTTTCTAGCGATACCAAGCACCACGTCCTTTTCGTACAGGCCACTTGGGCCTATCGCGCCCGGGTCATCACCCCCGTGCCCGGCGTCTATCGCAATCACCACATCACGCATCTGTCGGGCTATGGGGTCCGTCTTCTTGACCACCGGCGCCACCTGCTGTTCAGAGGTATACAAGTCCACCACGAGGCGGTCACCGTACTGCAGAATCGGCTTCAGGACAAAACTACGGGGCTTGACCGCATCCTTGAGGTTGAGCACAACGCGCAGGTCACCACCAGCACGACGGCCGCTTCGGATCCGCGTGATGGGCGTACTCGAAAGGTCGAGACGCTCGAAGGAGGCGATCAGGCGTGCATCAGTTACGTCGATCACGAGCCGGCGCGGGTTAGTCAGTGTAAAGGTCTTGTGTTCTACCGGACCGCCAAGATCAAACACAATCCGCGTACGCTCGGGTGACGGCCGGACGCGCACACCCTCTACCAGCACCTCGGCATAAAGTGATGCCGGCAGCAAAACTAGAGCACCGAGCATCACCCAGAACAACNCCAAAGAGGGNTGCGCCAATCTGCAACGCGCATTCATAGAGCCGCCAATACCGCAGCGGCGTCTGAAGATCCGGGTTCCACCTCTGCAACGCGACCACGTCTGACAACGCTGAGAGTGACGGCAAAATCTGCGGTGGGTAGGAAGTCCTGACCATTCTCCGGCCATTCGATCAGGCAGAGCGTCGTGTCCTCGAAATAGTCCATCGCGCCCGAATATTCTAGCTCTTCAGGGTGCTCAAGTCTGTACAGATCAAAGTGGTAAACGGGCAGGACGAGACGCGAATCTTCATAGGGCTCAACAAGCGTAAAGGTCGGGCTCTTGACGTGCCCTTCCCAGCCTAAAGAGCGCAGCAGGCCGCGGCAGAAGGTGGTTTTCCCCGAACCCAAGTCGCCAGCCAAAGTAATGATCCCTCCGCGCCGCCATCGTTCCCCGAAAGCTCGCCCAAGATTCAGGGTGTCGGCCTCGTCTGCAAGCTCAAATCTCATTGGCCAACTCGCGCAACGGTCCGAGCAGATCAGTAGCAAGCAGCCCCCGCTCACCCTGAGCGGCCGCAAGGTCGCCTGCCCTTGCATGCAGCACTACCCCCGTTTCGGCAGCCGTCCGCAGAGTCAGCCCCTGCGCGAGCATCGCACCGACAAC
Organism: Gammaproteobacteria bacterium; assembly: GCA_002714125.1. The sequence goes on along the minus strand of PAWP01000029.1, from coordinate 20,015 downwards.
TCCCGTCAGAATATCGCCCATACCAGCCACTGACATACCCGGATTGCCATAGGGGCAAACGCTCAACCCCCCATCACTCGCTACCAGCGTGCCTGCACCCTTCAGCACAACCACCCCGCCGCGCTGTACCTGCAGCCCCGCAGCCACTTCAAACCTGCGCGACTGCACCGGTGCACCCCAAAGTCGCGCGGCCTCGCCCGGGTGTGGAGTGAGTATCCAGTTGTCACAATGGTCGCCCGTCTCTGCCAGAAGGTTCAACGCATCAGCGTCAAGCACCATGGGCAAACCTGATCCCTGTACCACGCCAAGCAGATCGCGGGCCCAGGCATCAGTTCCGAGCCCGGGGCCAATCGCAATCGCCGTCGCGCCCTGCAAAAGGGCGCTGACCGCAGGGCCATCATCCACACCCCGCACCATGAGTTCCGGGCGTCTGCTCAAAATCGGCGCCACATGGCCGGGACGAGTCGCGACGGAAACCAATCCCGACCCGCAACGCATGGCGGCTTCCCCCGCCATCAACACCGCGCCCGCCATGCCGTAGTTTCCGCCCACCACCAGCAGGTGCCCATGTTTGCCTTTGTGTGCGTTTCGGTGCCTGCGGCCGAGGGGCCGGCGCTCCGCACGTAGCAGTTCAGCGCTCGGCTCGACCTGCTCCAGAACATCGGCCGGCAAATCGAGCCCCGCAAAACAAACCCGACCCGCATATTCGCTGCCATCAGCAGTGAACAGCCCCCGCTTGAGACCAATGAAGGTCACGGTGACATCAGCCTTGACCGTAACCCCGCGGGAGAAACCGGTATCCGCGTTCAGGCCTGAGGGTAGATCGACCGCCACTACCGGCAACCCGGAATCATTGATCGCGTCGATAGCTGCCACGTACTCGACGCGCACCTCGCCGCGGGCTCCGGTGCCCAGCAACGCGTCGATGAGCACCTCCCCTGCAAACACGACGTCTGCACTTAAGTGCTCAGGCTCAATGCCGGATTCNCGGCAGAAACGAAGAGTTTCCAGCGCATCAGGCCCGAGCTTGTCCGTGTCACCAACCGCAAACACCTGGACCGCCATCCCACGTTGTGCCATAAGCCCCGCAAGCAGGAATCCGTCGCCCGCATTGTTGCCACTGCCACACAGCACCGTGAACTTATGGGCGTCCGGGTAGGCCTCCCGACAGGCCACCCAACACGCTTCGGCAGCGCGGCGCATGAGGATAAGTCCCGGTATCCCCCGCTCATCTATCGCGATCCGGTCAAGCTCGCGCACCTGCGCCGCTGAATAGAGTTCCACAGGCAACTGCCGAACGGCTGATTCTGAATCGTTCACGGGTCGGATGTTACTGATTTTTCAGGAAAAGTTCGCGACATACAGGGCTATGAAGCGTGATTTAAGCAAAATATCCCGGGGAAACCATGATCCACCTTTGGACCAGCTCGGTATAGTTCTAACAAGGACACCCCATCAATGCCCAAAGACCAGCCAAACACCACCGACAGTGAGGCCCTTGCGGAACTCTCCGATCTGCTGCCGTCCTGGGCAGCGGCGCTCGGATTCCAGCAACTAGGTGTTGCGGACACGCAGCTGGGCGAGCACAGCCGCCGTCTAGAAGCCTGGCTCAANCGGGGCCGGCACGGGACCATGGANTACATGGCACGNAATGCAAGTCTGCGTGCTCAGCCCGCAGAGCTCCAGCCNGGTACGCTGCGCGTAATCAGCGTCCGGATGGACTATCTGACCCGGGCGCAAACCCCACTNGATAACTCCGACCGNGCCTACGTTGCCCGCTATGCCCTGGGCCGGGACTATCACAAGGTGCTGCGCGGACGCCTGAAGAAGTTGCTCGCGCGCATCGAGGATTGGGTGACCGAACACNAGGTCNGCTACGCCGGCAGCCGACTCTTTACCGACAGCGCACCCGTGCTNGAGAAGGCGCTGGCCGCAAAGGCCGGGCTAGGTTGGATCGGCAAGCACACGTTACTCATCAACCAAGAGGCCGGTTCGTGGTTTTTCCTGGGCGAAATACTGACCTCCCTCGCCCTNCCAGTCGCCAAAGACCGGCAGCAGAACNGTTGNGGATCCTGCAGTGCCTGCATGGACATNTGCCCAACCGGCGCCATCGTCGGACCCTACGAACTTGATGCCCGCAAATGTATTGCATACCTCACGATCGAGCAAAAAGGGTCAATCCCAGAGCCNCTGCGCCGCCCTATAGGCAACCGCATCTTCGGCTGTGATGACTGCCAGGTGGTCTGCCCGTGGAANCGTTATGCTGCGTACACGGGNGAGACGGACTTTNCTCCCAGGCAGCGGCTCGACACGGCAACCTTGTTGGACCTGTTCGGCTGGACGGCAGCNGATTTCAATGAGCGCAGCGCAGGTTCGGCAATCCGCCGGGCAGGCTACGACGGCTGGCTGCGCAACATTGCNGTCGCGCTTGGTAACGCCCCAGCGAACCAAGCCGTTGTAGCAGCGCTTGCCATGCGCCGTGGGGACGCTTCCCCACTTGTACGTGAACACATTGATTGGGCCCTCGCCGAGCAGCGGCGCAAGCAATAGCGCGGGAAGAGCGCTGCGTGACTCACCCGAAGAACGCGCCCCGGTAAACCCTGAGCTCCTCGATAGACTCCTTAATGTCGTCCATCGCCCTGTGAGTTCCCACCTTGCGTACTTCTTTGTATATCTCAGGACGCCAGCGCGCGGCCAGTTCCTTGATTGTACTGACGTCGATATTACGGTAATGCAGATGAGCCTCGAGCGCCGGCATGTAATTCACAAGGAAGCGCCGGTCCTGCCAAATGGTATTGCCGCACAGTGGTGAGGTGCGGGCGTCGACGTGGGCGCTGACAAACTCAAGGGTGCGGGCTTCGGCCTCCGCTTCTGACACGCCGTTGCTTCTGACTTCATCAATGAGACCTGTCTTCGAGTGATGCTCGGTATTCCATTCATCCATGCCAGCAAGCAACTCTTCGCTCTGTTTGACCACTATCGACGGGCACTCGGCAACGATCTCGAGATCCGAATTGGTAATAACGGTTGCAATTTCAAGAATACGGTCTCGCTCTGGGTCGAGACCCGTCATCTCAAGGTCCATCCAGACGATATGTTTAGAAAATGTCACTATTTGGGTCCCGTGCTGAAACGCCGAATTCGAAGCATTAGGCGAGCAATGCCTGACAAACGTGCCCGCATCGGTCTCTCAGGGCGACAGCGTTCTGCCTGGCGCAGTATTCGAACACGGACTCCCTAATCGAAAGCGGACTGTCTGTCATCTTAACCGATTCCCACTAAGCGGGCGTTTTGCAGGCTCTTGCCCNGACCCGCATTACCGTCTGCGCGACGAGTCACGGACGCAGGACGTTTCCGACAATCAGAGGTCGGGCTGCTATACAATCCNAGNCCNCACTTCTNTTGCCTTCAGGGCCATCTCCAGGGCCNTGATCGCANCCTCCGGAGGAACGGATGCTCGATCTCATTACCGAGCCNCAAGCCGCCCTAGANTTCAGCGTGGACCACNAGGTCGTGTTCGTGGACCTTTGCTCAGCCGAACAGTACANCGCCGCGCACATTGAAGGCGCNATCCACGTTTCGCCTTCTGAGCTGGTATCGGGCGTCAANCCCGCCACAGGCCAGATTGCTCCGATCGAAAGCCTGAACGGTCTGTTTGGCCGNTTGGGAATGACNGAGAACACCCATTTCATTGCGTATGACGATGAAGGAGGGGGNTGGGCCGGACGCTTCGTCTGGACCTGTTTCGCCGTGGGCCACCAGGCGGCNAGCGCGATCAACGGCGGCCTGCACGCATGGCATGGAGACGGCCTAAGCCTCACCCGGCAAGTGCCGGAGCTCGACTCCACGCAGGTTAAACTCCAGTTCGACCGCTCGGTGATTGCAGATAAGGAAGACGTCCTGGCAAGTCTGGATGACGCCGACGCCGTCGTGTGGGACGCCCGCTCGGCCGAGGAGCATGCGGGCACCAAGGTGGTCGCTGCACGCGGCGGCCATGTTCCGGGNGCCATCAACCTNGACTGGCTGCTNACGATGGACCGGAATAGGTCNCTGCGCACTCGCACCGACATCCGGGACGTGCTTGAAGACCTTGGCATCACGGCAAACAAAAAGGTCATCACNCACTGCCAGACCCACCACCGGTCAGGCCTGACGTGGCTGATCGGACNGTCTCTCGGCTACGACATCNGGGCTTATCACGGCTCCTGGTCCGAATGGGGCAATGACCCGGACACACCAATAGAAGTCTGACAGGCCGTANTACAACCAAATCTGCCATTTATGCCTCCNGCAAGCCACTGCATCGAACCGACTGATCCACGCGATGCTGCCTGACGTATTTGCCTCTTAACCCCTCCTCGGCCTATGAAAATGCCGCGCATGAACGCACTCCGGATTTTTCGGCAGAACGACAGCCCTGACGCTGACCCAACCGCANCACCCCAACCCAACAAAACGCCACGCAAACTGACCTTCAGGGGTATTCTGCAACTTGCGCTTGTGCTGGGCTTTATAGTCGCNGCGGTGCTCTTTTCCCGCGCTCCCGACGAACGTGACGTCGCCNGCGCNCCAGGGCGACCGGGNGCCGCTCAGNCTCAAGCAGCCGGGGCTGCAGGCGAGGCGCGCGGACCGCTAGTGCGGGTGGTCTTACCTGCCGCGGCCACCTCCACGCTGACTGTGAGTGCAACCGGCTCNATAGCTGTAAGGGGCTACGTTGCCCTGACGCCGCAGGTGGGNGGCCAGGTGACCGAGGTCTCGCCCAAACTGCGGGAGGGCGGCGAGTTTGCCGCCGGAGAAACGCTACTGCAGATCGACCGCCGCGACTTCGAACTGGCGCTCAATGCGGCGAATGCNGATGTAGCTGCCGCNCGCTCATCACTGCTGCTCAGCCANGCCGAGGGCAACGCGGCCGTCGATAACTACCGGATCCTTCACCCGAACGACTCGGTACCACCGCTGGTGGCAAAGGTGCCACAAATTGAACAGGCCAAAGCCCAACTCGCGGCTGCCACGGCACGCGCAGACACCGCNCGGCTCGATCTTTCGCGAACCACGTTCAGCCTACCGTTCAACGGCTATGTGACAGAAACCTCAGCGCAAGTTGGCCAAGTGCTCACGCGCGGCCAAGCCTTTGGCCAAGCGTTTTCNCGCGAAGCCGTTGAAGNTGCCGTGCCACTTGCGCCCAGGGACGTTGCAACACTGGCCCCCCTTCCGGGTCGNAACGCGCGTATCATCGTGGNCGGCCAGACCTTNGACGCCACCGTNGAGCGCCTCGCACCNGAGCTGGACCCTCGCACGCGGTTTTCCCGGGTCTTTCTGACGCTTGACGAGCCCTTACCACCAGGCACATTTGTAGACGTGCAGATTGACGGCCCCGCGCTGCCCAATACGCTGGTGCTGCCCACTGCTGCCGAACAAGTTGGCCGCTTTTTCTGGGTCGTAAGGGACGGCGCGCTTGAGACGGCAACGCCAGAAATCATCGGTCGTACCGCAGACGGCATCGTCACCCGCGCCTTTGACACTGGCAGCGGGATTGTGACCGGTGCGGTTCCGGGAGGTCGTGCCGGGCTCGCCGTACAAACAAGCACCGGGAGTGACGCAGAATGAGCGTGCCAGCAGCCGGAGTGGAAGCGTCCAACGGCCTCGCGCCTAGTGAAAGTGGAATAATCCGCTACTTTGCCGAGAATCCTGTCGCCGCAAATCTGATTATGACGGTGATGCTGGTTGGTGGTCTGTTGGCGGGGCTTGGGCTCACAGCCCAGGTATTTCCCACCATGGACCCCAGCGTGATCACGATCACAGTGCCATACCCGGGTGCAACCCCGACAGAGGTTGAAGAGGGCATCACTCGTCGCGCTGAGGAGGCCGTGTTTGGCATCGACGGTGTGGACCGAGTGGTCTCCAAGGCCTCAGAGAACAGCGGNTCNGTAACCGTCGAACTGAAAGACTTCGTCGACGTGGCCAAGGTCCGAGATGATATTGAGTCCGCCATCGAGCAGTTGGCACAGTTCCCACCGGAAGATGCCGAAGAGCCTAATATTGTCCGCAGCGAAACTCTCAGTGACGTACTCACAATTGTGGTTTCGAGCGAGCTATCGGAAAAAGACCTGCGCATCGGTGCCGAACGCGTGGAAGAAGCCCTCCTCGCGATCCCATCGGTATCACTCGTCTCGATGATGGGTGCACGTAGCTACGAGATCTCCATCGAAGTCAGCGAAACCGCGCTACGNCAGTACNACATGACAATCGGTGAAGTGGCNAATGCCGTGCGCCTGTCCTCAGTCAATCTCTCCTCAGGCGAACTCCGAACCGACGCTGGGGACCTACTGCTGCGGACCAACACCAAACGCGAATCCGGTCACGAGTTCCGCAACATCGTGCTGCGGGCCTTGCCCGACGGCAGCATCCTGCGCCTCGGCGACGTTGCGGAAGTGCGTGACGAGTTTGCTGACGTCGACCTGATCAACGAATTTAACGGGCGGCAAAGCCTATTTGTAAGGGTCCAGAAGTCGGAAGCGGAAGACGCGCTCGCGATTGCTGCCGATATCAAAACCATGCTGGACATGTTCAGTGCGCCACCGGGAATCGACATCGAGGTCTGGGACGATCAGACGGAAGTGCTGGAAGATCGGCTCAGTCTGTTGCTACGCAACGGTGCGCTCGGTTTCGCGTTGGTGTTCCTGTTCCTCGTCATCATGCTCGACCTNCGTCTCGCCCTTTGGGTAGCCATGGGTGTACCCATCTCGTTCTTTGGTGCGTTCCTCTTCTTCGACTTCTTCGGCGTCAACATCAACATGGTGTCACTGTTTGCACTGATAGTTGTGCTTGGGATTGTGGTCGACGACGCCGTAGTGGTNGGTGAGAACATCATTGCGGAACAGGAATCGGGTAAAACNGGGTCCCAAGCCGCGGTCGAAGGCGTCAAAGGTGTATTCGGGCCAGTATTTGTAGGTGTGCTGACAACCATGGCGGCGTTTGCGCCCCTGCTTTTTGTAACAGGGATGTTTGGTCAGATCATGGGCGTCGTGCCCATNGTAGTGATCACTGTCCTAACNATGTCCCTGCTGGAGGTTTTCTTCATCCTCCCCGCGCACCTCTCTCATGGCGGTCCCTGGAGCGCATGGCCCTTGTCAGCCATCCAGCAACGGATTGGCCGTGGGGTGCAAAGCTTCCGCGACAATCGGCTGGTACCGATGGTTCGCCAGGCGGTGCGCCACCGCTACGTAACATTGTTTGGGGGCTTCCTGTTGCTGGTGGCCGCGGCCTCATTGATGGCGACGGGTGCCGTCCGGTTCCTGTTTATGCCCTCGCTCGAATCCAACACGATCCGCGCAACCGTCGAATTCCCGATNGGCACGCCATTTGCCGTTACNAGAGCCGCAGCCGAACACATGGTCGATTCAGCNCACCGGGTCAACGAGTCCATCGGTGGCACTTCGTTCAGCTCGGTCAATGTCACCATTGGCGGGCGGGCCCGTGCAGGCGGCGGCCCCGGCGGTGGTGCAAACATGTCCATCTCTAGCAACCTTGCGGCAGTGACTATCGAACTCGAGCGTGAACCCCTGCGCACACTTTCAGCACGAGAACTAGAGAAGCTGTACCGCGTCGAGGTCGGTGAGATACCCGGGGTAGAGCGCCTGTCGTATGTCTCGGAGTTCTTCTCGGGTGGCGCGGACATCGAATTCGAATTAGCCCATCAGGACGACAAAGTCCTTGCACTCGCCGTGGAGTCACTCAAGCAAAGCTATGCTAGGTATCCCGCGGTCTACGAAATCCAGGATTCCAACAGCCTCGGCAAACGCCAATACGATATAGAACTGACATCGATTGGTGAGGCAGCGGGCCTAACCCCCGCTGACGTTGCACGGCAGCTGCGGCGTAATTTCTTTGGTGAAGAGGTGCAGCGGATCCAGCGCGGTCGCGAAGAGGTCAAAGTGATGGTGCGCTATCCGCGTGAGAACCGTCGATCCACAAACGACCTTTTTAACGTGCGCATACGCCTTGCGGACGGTACCGAAGCGCCTTTGTCTACAGTGGCACGTGTGCGCGAGTCGCGGAGCTACTCCTCTATTGACCGGGTGGACGGCCTGCGCATCGTCTCGGTGTCTGCCCAGGTCGATACGCTGACCGCCAACCCCGCGGCCATCAACGCCGAACTCATGAACGCCGTGCTGCCAGATCTGCGCACCCAGTTCCCAGGCCTGCAGACGCGCCAGGCCGGTTTCTCAAAAGATCAGACTGACGACCTTGCGTCGCTGGGGCAGATGTCACTCGTGGCGCTGATGGTCATTTTTGCGCTGATTGCATCCCAGCTGCGCAGTTACTCACAGCCGCTGATCATCCTCGCTGGCGTGCCGTTTGGCGCCGCAGGTGCCCTTGTCGGGCACTACATTCTCGGCTTTGATCTGTCGTTCATCTCGATCTTCGGGATGGTTGCCCTGGCCGGGGTTGTGGTGAACGATTCTCTGGTGTTGGTCGACCGGTACAACAAACTGCGGGCGGAAACGGGCATGTCACCTGAGGACGCCGTAGTGGCCGCCGCCCAAAGGCGCTTCCGCGCGATCTTCCTCACNACCGCCACTACGGCTCTAGGCCTGATGCCCATGCTGTTCGAGACTTCAACGCAGGCCCAGTTTCTAGTGCCCATGGCAGTGAGCCTCGCAACAGGCATAGTATTTGCCAGCATAATCATCCTGTTCCTCGTCCCGGCGCTGGTACACATCCGCGAAGACTTCCGACGCGANAAGGCTGGCNCCNCGAAGATGTCTCCACAACCGGCATAAGAGAATCACTAGCAGGGAAGCGANGGTCAGTCGATGTAATTGTTTCNTCTNTTGANAGGCACGNCNTGNGGCAGGCANAACTTAGACNCATTCCAGCTATACATCTTCAACCTCGAGCGCAGAACGGGCATGTATAGAAAGGGCTCACTTCTCAACGTAAACACTTTTGCTGAGATCCCGGTAGATTCTGAGCGCCCACAGCTCGACCAACTGATCGGCGTTGTCAGTCGCAGCCTGCGGAACGATCTGCAACAAAGATTTGCTCTAGAGAACCACCGATACTGAGTTTCTTCAGCCTGCAGACACAATTCCTGGATAGCGATGCCAGTCACCTTCGCTGTAGGCTGATGCTGTGGGCTCCGCTGGAGCATTGGTAGGTCCATCAAAGTGANACGCACTTCCATACAGGTTTGCCTGGAGGCGCTGAATAAGCACCCCACGCAGCTGGAGTANACACCGGAGTAGATTAATGTCGGATTGGTACCCCAAACGGACCTTCGGCGACTTGCCGCGAGACGCTGCAGCACGCTGGCCCAACAACGAAGCGCTGGTGTTCGNGGCAACGCGCCTCTCATTCAGGGAGCTAGATAGAGAAATTGATCGAGCNTCGAAGGCATTGATGGCAGCAGGGGTCGAGAGGGGTGACCACGTCTGNCTNTGGCTCAACAACTGCGCTGAGTGGATTTATCTGATGTTTGCGCTCGCTCGGGTCGGCGCCGTGCAGGTTCCGGTCAACACGCGATTCCGNACCCACGATCTTGACTACGTGCTNCGCCAGTCTGAAAGCCGCTTCCTGATTACCCACGACACCTCCGGTCCCATCAACTACCTCGACATGACGCGGGACTTAGTGTCACTTCCGGACAGAGGCACTGCAATTTCAGATGAGAGCTTCCCTGNGTTNTCGGGCGTTCTGATCCTCGCAGACCAACCACACGCAGGCACCATCGATTGGAACACTGCCCTCGCCGACGGTGCAGTGGTCACGGACGCACAGCTTGCAGACCGTGTCGCCGAGGTCGANCCGGCTGANCCGGTTTTCATCATGTATACGTCTGGTACCACAGGGTTTCCGAAGGGCGTCGTACACAACCACAAGCTNATTCGCAATACCGAGGAACGAGGCTTTCGAATGTCGATCACGCCTCGGGACGTGATCCTCAACTACTTNCCGCTCTTCCACGCNTTTGGCTACTCGGAAGGTGCCCTNATGTCGGTTGCAACCGGCGCCAAACAGATAATCACCGAGACCTTTGACCCTGAAGAATGTTTGGACCTCGTCGAACGCGAGGGCGTTTCGATCATGCACGGTTTTGAGGCACATCTGAAAGGCCTCGCCGAAAGCCAGAATGCCAAACCCAGAGACATTTCCACGCTTCGAACTGGNATTTTTGCTGCCGGNATGCACAGCGCGACCCCGGTTGCCNGGCGCGGTGCTGAAGCACTGGCACCCATGCAGACGATCTCGGGATTTGGCATGACNGAGATCTGGCTGGGCGCGGCTCTCGGCGCNCTNGATGATGACCTCGAGCGCCGCACCGAAACCTCTGGGTTCCCAGGACTCGGCTACGAGGTGCGCATTGCCGACACCGAAACCGGCGCCGTTGTGCCCGNNGGNGCCACCGGTGAGATCCAGGTNCGCGGCTACAGCCTAATGCTGGGTTATTACAAGAAGCCCGAGGAGACCGCAGCTTCGTATANCGAAGATGGCTGGTTCAAGACCGGTGACTCCGGCCTGATCCGCAAAGAGGACGGCTATCTGCGCTTCCTTGGCCGTTACAAAGACATGCTCAAAGTGGGGGGCGAGAACGTCGATCCGATGGAAGTCGAAGGCCTGTTATTGGAACAGGCCGGCATATCCCAGGTGGCAGTGGTAGGTTTGCCAGACGAGCGCCTGTCGGAAGTTGCGGTTGCGTACGTGGAACGCAGCCCCGGCAGCCAGGTCTCAGAGACAGACGTGCTCAGCTTCTGCCGGGGCAAGGTTGCGAGCTTCAAGATTCCACGGCACGTGGTGTTTATTGACAAATTCCCGATGACCGCGTCTGGCAAGATCCGCAAAGTAGAGCTACGTGCAGACGCAATAGAACGCCTGACTCCGGCGGCTGCCTCAGGGGGATAACCACCCTAGTGCCTTCCTTTACTGGCGAACGGCACGGCACGCGTCGAACAATCTGCACGCAATGCCCGGGCAACAATCGCCTCTGGCGAATAGACCCAGCTCGACGGGCTCGACTACGGCCGACATTACCAAGATTTCGGTGACAACGAACCCCTAAAGTCTCGTACCTGCAAGGTGTCGGTGTAGACCTTCGACCAGGACGGCAGACATCTCAGGCTCGATCCGCACTGAACGCCATTACCTCTCCAATCTTGGCCGCACCCGTAAGCGCCATCAACAGTCGCTCCACTCCCATCGCGACGCCGGCACAGACCGGCAGACCCTCCGCCATGGCGGCCAGCAAGGACTCATCGGGAGCAATCGGTGGACGCCCCATGGCGCTGCGCTCGGCCTCGTCCTCCTCGATGCGCCGGCGCAGTTCGTCTGCATCGCGCAGCTCATCGTAACCGTTGGCAAGCTCGTACCCACTGAGATAGACCTCGAAACGCCTCGCGACCTGCCGTGCCTGCGCATCGGCGTCCATCTCTGCCAACGCGGCCTGAGTAGCGGGGTAGTTATATACAAAACCCGTGAGACCGGGTTCGATGCACCGGGAGAAGAGCAAGTCAAGGCACGAATTTCGATCAGCGCGTGCGCTAACGCCCATCAGTCCAGTCAGCTCCACGTCAGGTGCTTCGCGGGCTACCACCGACTGCAGATCGGCGAGCGAGGTGGTGTGCGGATCGAACCCCAACTTCACCTCAAACAACTCGCTGTAGGTTCCACGTGTCAGAGGAACGTCAACGCCCAACGTCTGCAGCAGCTCAGCCACCTCATCCATCAGATCTTCAAGACTAAACCCAACCCGGTACCATTCAAGCATTGTGAACTCAGGGTTGTGCCTGGCGCCCGCCTCACCCGCCCGGAAAACTGGGCCCAGCGCGTAGACGGATCCCGCGCCGGCCGCTAGCACACGTTTGAGCGCATATTCTGGGGACGTCTGCAGATACCACCGTCGCCCAGCATCAAGCGCAGTGATGCTTTCGATATGCAGATCGGTAACAGTGCGCCGGCCAAGAACCGGCGCCGAAATCTCAAGTACCGCGCGGTCAGCCATGAATGCGCGGATGCGACCGAGCACACGAGCTCGCGTTTGCAGTGCGTCCAGGGACGCACCGGGCGCCCATTCACGCCTTGACGCGATTCTGGTATTCCCCGGTGCGGGTGTCGACGCGAACCACCTCACCAATATTTAGAAAGAGCGGCACTTTAACAACCGCGCCCGTGCTCAAAGTGGCGGGCTTAGTGCCTCCCTGAGCGGTATCACCTTTGAGCCCAGGATCGGTGTCAACAATCTCGAGCTCAACAAAGTTGGCAGGGGCAACCGCAATCGGCGAGTCGTTCCAGAGCGTGACCATGCAGGGGTCCTGCTCCTTCAGCCACTGCTTGCCTTCAGAGACCGCGCGCTGATCCGCAGCAATCTGATCGTACGAGCCGTCGGTCTTCATAAAATGAAACATTTCACCGTCGGTGTAGAGGTATTCCATCTCAAGATCCATGACGTCCGCCGCCTCAAGGCTCTCACCCGACTTGAACGTGCGCTCCCAGACTCGGCCCGAGAGCAGATTGCGAAGCTTGACGCGATTGAATGCCTGACCCTTGCCGGGCTTTACGAACTCGTTTTCAAGCACCGAGCATGGGTCACCCTCCAGCATGACTTTGAGCCCGCTTCGAAATTCGCTGGTAGAATACGTTGCCATCCCCGCTCGATCCTGCCTCTAGGAAAAGACGCGCAATGATACCCCTTAAACCCGCGGCATGGCAGGGAGAGAGCTGGCAGTGGCACCTCTCCCACGCGATCAGCAAGCCGGCAGACCTCGCCGCCGCTCTCGGCGTGCCTGTTGCAAGCGTGGAAACAGGTTTCCCGCTGCGCGTGCCATTGCCCTATCTTGCGCGCATCCGCCGCGGCGATACGAGCGATCCTCTGCTCCGTCAGGTGTTGCCCGTTGCAGAGGAGCTGACACAAGCCGACGGATGGACCGCTGATCCGCTGGAAGAGGCCGCGAACCGGGCTCCACCCGGGGTATTGCACAAATACAGCGGCCGCGCCCTGCTGGTGCTGACCGGGGCCTGCGCCATCAACTGCCGCTATTGCTTTCGTCGACATTTCCCCTATGGGGATAGGCAGCTGTCCGGATCGGGACGCACAGCCGCGCTTGACTACCTACGCGCCGACAGCAACCTGACCGAGGTCATTCTGAGTGGGGGCGATCCGCTCACCAGCAGCGACCGCCAGCTGGCCGAACTCAGCTTGGCGCTCGACAAGGTTCTACACCTGCGGACGCTGCGCATCCACACTCGCTTGCCTGTGGTGGTACCCCAGCGGGTCTGCGCAGACCTGCTCGACTGGCTGAACGCAACCCGCTTGCACAAGGTCATCGTACTTCACGTCAACCACCCCAATGAACTGGATGAGAGCGTAGTAACCGCAATCGCAGACCTAGCAGGCACTGGCGCCACGCTCTTGAATCAAAGTGTGCTGCTTAAAGGGGTGAACGATTCCGCCGCGGTCCTTGCGGAACTCTCGGAGCGCCTGTTTGACGCCGGCGTACTGCCGTATTACCTGCATCGGCTTGACCACGTGCAGGGCGCGACCCACTTTGAACCGGCGTCGGGCGCAACTGAGCGGATCATGCGGGCCCTGCGGGACGCACTGCCCGGCTATTTGGTCCCACGGTTTGTCACCGAAATCCCTGGCGAACGTGCCAAGCGTGTCCTCCTATAAATCCGCCAAAATGCGGACGTGACGTCGCTTGTAGAAGCAGCTAACCGCCAGGTCAGAGAAACGATTGCTTACATGCAGTTAAGGCATGTGAGCCGCGACGCAGAACACCATCTGACATAGTCGTTGGCCACACCGGCATTTTGATCGAAGCCCGGCATGCCGCCAGCATAATCAGCATCTCTGCAAGAACCCAAGCTGAATGCGACATGATGATTGCCCCCTCGACTGCGCAATATGATCAAGACCCTCGTCGCAAGCCGTGTACTTTGGGTCAACCAATGGCGGATNCGACCGAATCNTGCAGAACCGGCGTTATACTGNAAAACNACTNAGTAATTTCGATAGCCAAGGCAGTGCCCCAACGAACTCAGGCCTTACTNCTCGCTGCCGCATTTNTCGTTGGCGGCCTGGTCACTGGTGCGTTCCTGTTGGCNCAGTTCCAGGGTGCGCACAGAGACCANCAGACCGTTCTTGCAGCTGAAACGGCNGCCAATCTCGCCACAGCGCTGATACAGGACACNATTGCNCGTGACGCCTTGTCGCTAACCGTTGTGCTNCGCCAGGCCAAGGACCGNGGCGTGGTCGCCAGTGCCGCCGTATACGACGACGCGGGGGNNCTGCTCGTCACAGTCGGCGCNCCCTCGCGCGGCACCCCCTTGCACTCGCNCNAGATTGCCACCCGAGACACCGTTGTCGGCAGACTGCAGATCACTNTCTCAGAAAGCGACGCACCCGGGTTCGACTGGCTGTTCCTCCCAACCTCAGTCCTCGCCCTGATGGTACTTGGCGCTTGGCAGTGGACCCGCCTGCTTCCTTGTCANNCCCGCGATNCGCGACNACNTTCANTGACCGCCGTTGNNGGGGAGNATGAATNGCCCGNTCTCCATNAGCAGGTTCAGATGCCTGTTTTTGAGGAACTCGAGGAAGATNCNNCGGCCTCCAGCGTCCTGATCGTNAAAGTCGAGCCACCACGGCGGNTGGATGAATTCANCNAGGCGCTGGAGGCTNTCATCGACGAGTATCCGGCNAAGCTCTCGCGCACCCANAACGAATTCTGCCTGCAGACAGCTTCGGCAACGANAGCGGTATCCGCTGCCATTACGNTCGAAGAGTCCTGCTCGCCAGGCGTGACCCTCCGNATGGGTGCGCATTNCGCGTACGANGCCGANGACAGCGANGCGCTCGTAAAGCGAGCCCGCTACATTGCCTCACTAGCAAACGATCGTCTGCTCGTGAGCAAGGCCCTGGTTGATGAGTTGCCTCCCGNGGGATTCACGGTCGAACGATTCCATTCGTCNTTCGCACAGGATGATCTGTATGAGGTGAGCTAGCAGCCAGGTTGGTCTCCAGCACATCGCTCCGCAACCCTTTTCTCACAACAACCCTTCTTACCCATGAAACAGTCATAAAGAGCGCCATTCGAATTCGCCTATCGGCCATCTTTGCGGCCATGTTTAGGGCCTTTGCCCTCATCGGCGCCCCAGCCGACGGACAGCAAGCCAAAGTTTTGCAAGTGTTCCTCAACATCGAATGGTACGGCTGTTGCGAGATCCTCAATCCGGCGATCGACAAGGCNCCAGACCAATCCGACCTGGACGACAAACCCATCCTGCCTGTGCATCTCGACCTGACAAATGCCACGAAGCAGCACCTGGCCAATCTGCTCGCAAGCGAGATTGTCCTCGATTAATCGTAAATGGCGAACGAGGGCGNCACCGGTTTCATGTTACTCGTCGATGCGTACAGCAAGGAGGTCATAACACGCCTCACCAAAGCGATGGNCNCCAGGGCCNCCATGCCGCGAACTGAGGCTACGCCNGACTAGCCCCTACGCTCGACTTCNAGTCGATCCACTTTCTGAAAGCCGCGCGGCAACTTGAGGCCACGCCGGGCGCGCTCGCCGCGATAGTGCTCTATGTCGGCAAACTTCAAGGTGATATGACGTTTACCAGAGAAGATAGTGAGCAGGTCGCTTTCCGCCAGCACAGCCACATCGATCATCATCTCTTCCCTAGCGGCGGCACGGGCGGATGGGATATTCATGATTTTGTTGCCCTTACCGCGCGCCATCTGTGGCAAGTCCTGGAGCGGGAAGATCANCAGGCGACCCTCGTTTGAAACCGAGACCACGTAGCGTTCTTCAATCTGCTCAACCGGTACCGGTGGCAGGGCAGTACATCCCTTGGGCACCGTCAGGAGCGATTTNCCAGCTTTCTGCCTGGTTTGCATGTCGCTGAGCGTCGCGACGAAGCCATANCCTGCGTCGCTGGCAACGAGATAACGCTCCGGGCCATCGCCNGTGGCGAGGCCAATGAAGGTAGCCCCCGCAGCTGGCGATAGACGCCCCGAGAGGGGCTCACCCTGACCACGGGCCGACGCTAGCGTATGACTGGCAAGTGCATAGGATTTGCCGAAGGAGTCAAGGAACACCGCATCCTGATTAGAGCGTCCCGGCATNGCCCGTAGCAGACCATCACCCGAACGATAGTTGAGTTCCGCNGCATCCACCTCATGCCCCTTGGCCGCGCGCACCCAGCCTTTTTCCGACAGAACGACGGTAATGGGTTCCGTGCTGAGAAGNTCCTTTTCACTGAAGGCCTGCGCTTCCTGCCTGCTGACAATCTCCGANAGTCGGTCGTCGCCAAACTCCTCAGCNTCTGTGGTGACTTCCTTCTTGATCAGGTTCTTTAGCCGCGCCTCGGAGTCAATCGTGGACTCGAGNTCCTCCNGCTCGGCATTCAGTTCATATTGCTCGGCACGGATCTTCTCTTCTTCCAGGCGCNCGAGCTGNCGCAGGCGAATGTCGAGTATCGCGTCCGCCTGGCGCTCGGAAATACCAAAGGCCCCGATGAGCGCCTGTTTAGGATGGTCCTCCTCACGGACAATGCGGATAATCTCATCCAAGTTCAGGTAGGCCACCATAAGGCCTTCCAGGATGTGCAGGCGGTCTAAGATCTTGTCGAGCCTGAACTGCAGGCGCTTCAGAACCGTCTCTCGCCGGAATGTCAACCATTCAGCCAACAGTTCCTTGAGCGGGCGTACACCCGGGCGGCCATCAATTCCTATAACGTTGAAATTAACGCGATGGGTACGCTCAAGATCGGTTGAGGCGAACAGATGGCTCATCAGCGTTTCGAGGTCCACCCGGTTCGAGCGTGGGACAATCACAATCCTGGTCGGATTCTCGTGATCGGACTCATCGCGCAGATCAACCACCATTGGAAGCTTTTTGGCTTGCATCTGCGCTGCGATCTGCTCAAGGATCTTGGTCCCGCTGACCTGAAATGGCAGGGCAGTTACAACGATATCGCCGTTTTCGATCTCGTATTTGGCCCGGGCCCGGATGACACCTCGACCGGTCTCGTAGATCTGCCGGATGTCCTCCCGAGGGGAGATGATCTCTGCGCCGGTCGGGAAGTCCGGACCTTGGATGTGCTCGCACAGGTCGACCACGGTTGAACGCGGCTTGTCCAGTAGACGGATCGCCGCCGAGGCCACTTCCCGCAGATTGTGGGGCGGAATATCGGTTGCCATACCGACTGCGATACCCGTGCCGCCATTGAGCAGGATGTTTGGCAACCGCGCCGGCAGAACCCTTGGCTCATCAAGTGTTCCATCAAAGTTTGAGATCCACTCAACCGTGCCCTGCCCCACTTCCGAAAGTAGTATCTCCGAATAGCGTGTCAGCTTCGCTTCGGTATAACGCTGCGCAGCGTAGGACTTCGGATCGTCCGGCGAACCCCAGTTGCCCTGCCCGTCCACCAGGGGATAGCGATAAGTAAAGGGCTGCGCCATCAGCACCATCGCCTCGTAACAGGCGGCGTCACCGTGTGGGTGGAACTTGCCGATCACATCGCCAACAGTGCGCGCCGACTTGGCGTATTTCGCGTCCGGCCCGAGACGCAGTTCCGACATGGCGTAGATGATCCGCCGCTGGACAGGCTTAAGCCCATCACCTACATGTGGCAGCGCGCGATCGTTGATCACGTACATCGCGTAATTAAGGTACGCACTCTCGGTGTACTGCCCGATCGCAATCGTTTCGGGGGTGAGTTCGTAGTTATCACTCATTTCCGAAGGCCTTTAGCACACCTGTATCAGCTGAGTTCAGCAAGGTCACCTTTAGACTCCAGCCAGGTCTTGCGGTCCGGTGAGCGCCGTTTGGAAAGCAGCATGTCGAAGAGGTCAAACATGCGTTTTTGAGCCTCGACCTCCAGGCGTACCAAGCGCCTAGTCTCCGGCGCCATAGCGGTTTCACGAAGCTGTTTCGGGTTCATTTCACCCAATCCCTTGAACCGCTGCACGACCACCTTGCCTTTCATCTTCTCCACCTCGATCAGATCAAGAATCCTGACTCGGTCGGCTTCATCAATCGCATAAAACACCTCTTTGCCCACATCGATGCGGTACAACGGCGGCATCGCAACGTAGACATGGCCCTGCTCGACCAGCGCTGGGAAGTGGCGCACAAAGAGTGCAATCAGCAGACTCGCGATATGCAGGCCGTCCGAGTCGGCGTCCGCCAGGATGCAGACCTTGCCGTACCGGAGCCCGTCGAGACTGTTGGTACCGGGATCGATCCCCAATGCGACTGAGATGTCATGCACTTCGTTGGATGCCAGGATCTCGCCAGAATCGACCTCCCAGGTGTTAAGGATCTTACCCCGCAGCGGCAGGATCGCCTGGGTCTCCCGGTCCCGAGCCTGCTTTGCCGAGCCGCCTGCTGATTCACCTTCAACAAGGAACAGTTCACCTGCCATGGCGTCCTGGCTCGAGCAGTCTGCCAGTTTGCCGGGCAGTGCGGGGCCCGCCGCAACCTTCTTACGTGCAACTTTTTTTCCGGCGCGCATCCGGTCCTGTGCCCGGGTGATTGCGAGTTCCGCAATCTTTTCGCCCGCCTCAACGTGCTGGCCTAGCCAAAGGCTGAACGCATCTTTGACGGCGGCGGAAATGAACGTGGCCGCCTCGCGCGAGTTCAGGCGTTCCTTAGTCTGCCCCGAAAACTGTGGGTCAACCAATTTGGCGGAGAGCACATACGCACAGCGCTCAAAAATGTCATCGGCTGTAATCCGGATACCGCGCGGCACGAGATTGCGGAACTCACAGAACTCCCGGGTCGCCTCCAGAAGGCCGGCCCGTAGGCCGCTGACGTGGGTGCCACCCTGCATGGTGGGGATCAGATTGACGTAGCTTTCGGTAATGAGCTCGGGCGCATCAGGCACCCACAGCACCGCCCAGTCGACAGCCTCGTTGTGCCCTGAGGCATTCCCGGTAATCGGCACCTCGGGCAGCATTTCAGCGTCCCTAACCTCCGCCAACAGGTAGTCCTCCAGACCCTGCTCAAAACACCATTCGGTGGTTTGCTCGTCGGCGCTAGCACTTTCATCGGTAAAGATCACGCGCAGACCCGGGCAAAGGACAGCCTTGGCGCGCAGAAGATGTCGCAGGCGTGGTACCGAGAACTTCACGCTGTCGAAGTACTGGGGATCGGGCATGAAGTTGATTAAAGTCCCGGTATTGCGCTTGCCAACAGAGTCGACAACCTGGAGCTTCGAAGCGGCCTTACCGTCTTTGAACATCATGTGGTGCAGTTTGCCGTCCTGCTTCACATAAACCTCAAAGTGGGTCGAGAGCGCGTTCACAACGGAAACGCCCACACCGTGCAGCCCGCCCGAGAACTTATAGCTATCACTCGAAAACTTCGCACCGGAGTGCAGCTTTGTCAGGATCAACTCGACGCCCGTAAGGCCGGTCTTCTTCTGCACGTCAACAGGCATGCCTCGCCCGTCATCGTCGACAGACATGGAGCCATCTTTGCGCAAGGTGACTCTGATTTCAGCCGCATGCCCCTCCAGTGCTTCATCGACTGCATTGTCGATAACCTCCTGCGCAAGGTGATTAGGACGGGCAGTCTCGGTGTACATCCCTGGCCGCTTGCGTACGGGGTCGAGACCTTCCAGGACTTCAATGGAGTCTGCGTTGTATGCGCGGGCAGCCACCTAGGACGCCCCTACCAGGGAAGCTAAAATCATAGGAGCAAGAGTATAGAAGAAAGGCCTGAGTGAAGGCAGGCATTTGGCGGAATTCTGACGCAAAAACTCAAGCCCTGACCCCATCTGGGGGTGCGCATCAGAACGTCACACGCTCCAGCGAGTGACCATGGGAGATACAAAACGTCAGCAGCTCACCAAGGAAACGGTTGATCTGCGCCTTCTCGTCCGGCTGAAACATGCCGTCGTTGGGTACTTCGTAGCGGTAGCGGAAGTTACGGATACGTTCGAACTGAGTGACTTCCGCCGTAAGCACATCATGATACATACGTATTTCAATTCTTGGCCAACGAATCCAG
>PAWP01000028.1 GCA_002714125.1 Gammaproteobacteria bacterium | reverse complement strand
AGCTCCCCCACGCGGACATACTCACCGGCATCCGCAGCAAGTCGGAACACGACCGTCGCACCCGCCGTCTCGCCTGGTAGTCCCTTTGCACCGAATCCATGCCCCTCGTTGGTTTGGCCACCGGTCGTAGCCTGATACCCCATTCTGTGGAGCAGCTTGGCACTGGAGCGCCGTAATACCTCCGGGCGCACTGACAGCATCCAATTCTCCTGTTGGCGCATCCAGGGTTTCTGCATGCCGTTCAGCATCATGATTCTGGGTGACTCGGTGCGATTGATGCCGGTCCCATGCAGCAAGCGGCCATCGGTAATAACCATCGTGCCGGCTTTAGCGTCAAGATTGATTGCCGGCGGCAGTTTGCCAACCGGACGGCCTTCCCGAACGGCATCGGAGAGCAAGCGGTGACTGCCGGGAATCAGCAGCGTACCGCCGTTGGTGTCGTCTACATCAGTGATAGCTGTCAACACGTTGACAGTCATGGGGCTGCGGGAGTCAGGCGCGTTGCTCTGATCCTGGTGTAGCGCCTGCGGCACACCGCCCTGCAGAGATATGGCACCGATCAACGAGGTGCAGATCCAGCCCTGACCCAGCGCCTCATCTATGAGTTGCTCCACCAATGGCCCACCTTGGACCATGCTTGGGTGCTGCTCGATCAGCAGCTCAAAGCAGCGGCCCTTGTTAACGCAGCAGTTGATGTTCTGTCCGCTCGGCGTCTTCTGCGCTATGCGCGCGAGGCGTTCTCCTTCAGCCTGCTCGAGTACGCGTCGGCCAATCTTCGCTACCTGATCAGCGGATAACGCATCCTCAATCTTGCAGTAACCCCAGCGCAGCAAATCGCGACGCAGCCGTCCAATGTCCTTGGTCGGCTGAGGTAGATCCTCCTTCTGCCAGTATGGGTGTTTCGCGCCCGTTGTCGTGTCGTAGTACGAGCCCGGCCGATACTCCCACTGACCCCAGTCGCTGCCCCGCTGTGGTGGCACGAAGTAGATTTCCGGATTGTTCTCCAGCACGGACTTCATCGGCTCGGCAAAAGTCACCTCAGCGCGATACATCTGCGCATCAGGCGCAGAGTTNGCCTTGATAACTTCAGGGTCAAACTCCGGGTGCTTGCTGGTCACAGAAAGGCCTCCAGTACTTAAGTCAAAAGCGAAACCTACCCGCTCTGACCACGAGCCTCAAGGTGACGCGTGCCCAGATCACATCTCAATCAGTGCCAGACTTCAGGCCCATCATCCGTCGCCGACGTGTACCCTGCGGCGGCGAAACCTCACGAGACCCATTCAAGCCCGCGGCGCATCCCTGCAGCGTCGCGATGGCGCGCTTATCGCCCGATACAAATGGTCCCGTGCGAGGCTCACTCCGGCGGTTCGACAATCTCGGTTTCGAAGTTGGCAGGGGCCACTATCTCCAACACTGCGAAGTCATCCGAGATTTGCAGCTCACGGTGTTTGATCCTAGGTGGCTGCAACACGAAATCGCCTTTCCTGATGGTGTGTACACCCTGTCCTTCGAATTCAAACCTAGCCCACCCTTCCAGCACTTGGACAAACTGGAAATCGCAGTGGTGGACGTGCCACTGNTGCACGTCATCCGGGTTCGAGCGGCCGTTCGCTCGAATGATGTGTGCAACATAGTCACCCCCGGTTGCACCGGCGATACCAAGATCCCGGTAATCAAAGATAGTCCGCAGCCCTTCTGACCAGGCTTCGTCACATTCCGCGTCTGCGGCTTCGGCATGCACAAAATTCCAGTCGCTCACAATACTCCCCCCATCTGATCTNCCTCGCCTGGCCGAGTCTAACCTCTGGCGAGCGCGCTACGCNTGTCAGGAGTAAGCTGGGCCGAGACACTTGGTTTGANGCACCATGAGAGCCTTCAAGACCACCGCCATCGTGCTTACCGTGATCCTGGTGATCGGCGTNGGTTTTNCTGTCAGCGGCATTNGCGGNAGNATCTTCTTCTTTNCATTCAATNTCCTACAGAAGCCGACGGGATCGTTTGANCCNCTGNCCGGTGTGGCCGCACCTGATTACTCTAAGCGTGTGAACTGGGCGGCATTGCCCGACATGCAGGATCCGGCAGATCTCGTGCCAGCAGGCGTTGAGGTCAAAGCGCAGGGCAGCCACGCTGTGGACGTGTTCTTCATCCACCCGACAGGTTTCCTCACCTCAGGCAGTTGGACGTCTCCCATGGACCCGAATTCAGGCACTGAGGAGAACACACGCTGGATGATGGCAAACCAGGCGAGCGCGTTTAACGGCTGCTGCAACGTCTACGCGCCTCGATACCGCGAGGCCAACATCTTTGCGTACTTCGCTGCCGAGGCGGAGCGAGACGCCATCCTTGGGTTTGCCTTCGAAGATGTGAAACGGGCGTTCGAGCACTACCTTGAGCATGAGAACAACGGCAGAGCCTTCATCATCGCAAGCCACAGTCAGGGTACGCTCCATGCGATGCAGCTCATGACCGACATGATCGACACCAGCCAATTGCATGAGCGCATGGTGGCTGCCTACATGATTGGAGGCGCGCTGATGCCTCTATCCCCCAAATGGTTCGCACAGCTAAACCACATAACTCCGTGTGAGTCCGCCATAGATCTGGGCTGCATCATGCACTGGGACACGATGCCCGAAGGCGCCGCGCCTATCGAACGCCCGGCGCCGTCTCTGTGCACCAATCCACTGACCTGGCGGGTTGACGAAGAGCCAGCAGCAGCCGCTCTNAACGAGGGNGCCGTCNTACCGGAGGGTACGTTCAACTCGACCATTGGCAAGGNNCCGGATCAAGCCACNGGGCAGNCCTTCGAAGCACTCGCCGAGCCGCTGCGCGGGCAAACAGGCGCGGCCTGCCGCTCCGGTAGCCTGTTTGCAGAACGCCANACCCACGAGGGTTTTACCTCCGTTGGTTCAGGNATGCTCGACAGCTACCACGAACTCGATTACGCATTGTTCTACATGAACATCCACAACAACGCGCGACTCCGANCAAAAGTCTGGCTCGATGAGGCGCGGAACTCACCTTGAAATACCAGTAGGCGAAGATGATCACAGCTATGAGGGTTTGAACTCCCCTAGGCTGGCGTTTGAACACAAGCCATCGAATCTACATTCCATACAGCGCGAGCCTTGATGGTGACCCTGTAAAGCGCCTGTTCTAAGGTCNNNTTNGGNGGTACTGNTCCTNTAGCTNGGCCTGCCAGTCGTCTACCTAANATTGCAGTTGGTANCCATCTNTGAGGGCNTTGATCTGACNATCGNGNGTCGTNAAACTGGNCCCGCNGNGGTGNNTGTGNACGGTGGGCCGGGNANAGTCCACGACTGNCNCAAAACAACCTAACNGCTAGCTGGCGCCNGCTTNCGAGTCACGGCTTACGATNGCGCTGGCTACGGTCGCTACATGGCAAGCCGGATCACAGGNTCAAGCTATCTAGNANTCCGCNGTGGCAGCCACANGCTGCCGGCANCACNGCCCGAGCTNGTACTCGCCGAAGTANNGGCCCTAGNAGCNCGGCAGTGGGCGGCTCAGGTCTGCGCAAACAGCAGCAGCTGGTTGTTGGCAGGCATGGGGTGATCTGCGTTGAGAGCCAACCCGCTCGCCTCCGCTAAACCACAAACTGTCTCGAAATCACGGATACCGCTGGCTGCGTTCTGGGACTTCAGCCAGCCATCAAATCGCTCATTCGAAGGAGTCGTGAATTCACCGCGATATTTGTACGGTCCGTACAAACAGAGTAGCCCCCCTGATGGCAGCAGTCGCGCTGCCTGCGAAAAAAGCGGTTCAAGCGCCACCTCCGGCGCTATGTGCACGACATTCGCTGCGTAAATATGATCAATGTCAGCNACCGGCCAGGGTACCTCTGTAATATCGAGGGTAATGATCTCNCTGACGTTGGCCGGCGCCAGTTTCGCAAGATTCTGGCGCAGTCCCTCGAGGTAGCGCCCCTGATCGGCCGGCTGCCAGATGATGTGGGGCAACGCCCTAGCAAAGGCAACCGCGTGCTGGCCTGACCCACTGCCAATCTCCAGCACCGTGGCGGGCTCAGCGAACAGTTTCCTGAGATGCTCGAGAATGTGGGCCTGATTGTTTTGAGCAGGCTGTGAGAAATTGATAAACCGTTCGTCGGACATTGCTTAAGCTCACAGGTGTTGGTTGAAACACTCCAGCACAGTCTCGGGCGCTCGCCGACACTTCCACTGCGTACTTTAGCCGGCCGGACGCTCTAACGTTATCTGGTCCAGGGCCTGGCTGACCACTGGGTTTGAGTCCCATCGTCAGGGCAAGGTGGCCCCCAGCGTTCCCACCCCAAGTTCTAAGCGGATCTGGGACAACACAGTATTCGTTTAGATGCTGGCGTATGTCACGAACCACCGCACGCGTGTCGGAAACCGCTTATGACAAATTGAAGCCACGCGCACTGCAGTACCGTACAAGGTAGACCAGATAGCCGGCCTNCAAAAAGTCGCCGTAACAGTTGAGTCCCTGCTGCAGGTCACNCCAGTTGGAAAACCACCCACNACTAACCATGTAGATAATGCCTAGACCATTCACCTTGGCGGGCTTCAGCACGTCATAGGTGAGCGCCATGCAGTTCGTCCGCCTTGATCTGCNCGCTCGCAGGATTGNTATTGGCATAGAACGCCAGCGCAGCCAGCATCCACCAAAGTTTNATCCGTTGTATCTCCTCNATAGAGGTTCACCCCGACCGCGGCACCATAGCAAATCGGGGCCCAGTCCTGACTGTGATTAAGCNAACTGTACCCGGCGCTCACTTGCTGCCNAAAGGNCCCTGCCNGATACTGAACTCCAACCTGAACAACACAAGGCCAAGACGATGCTCAAAGCGGGAGATCTAGCCCCAGCCTTCGAGTTGTCTGATCAGTACGGCGAACGGGTGACGCTCACAAGCCTGCTCAAGAGAGGGCCCGCGATCCTCTTTTTCTACGTTGCTGATTTCACACCAGGGTGAACGGCACAAGCGCGCGGCATACGTGATATGCACGAAGACATCGAAAACGCCGGCATGACCGTTGTGGGCATCTCGCCGCAAGGCAATACCAGCCACCATGCATTCAGCGACCAGATGATGCTGCCCTTTCTTCTGCTGTCAGACGAGCGCAAAAGCGCCATCAAGGCATACGGCGTAGACGGTCCTTTTGGACTGGGAGTACGGCGGGTCACCTATCTAGTCGGCTACGATGGCGTCATTAGGGATCGACTCATTGCCGATTTCATGGTGAGCAAACACATCGAATTCATAAAGCGCCTAGCTCGAGATGAGCCTACCGATTCGGTCTGAGTTANCGCGACTCTCGTGCGTCATGTAAGGTGCCAACAATCTCACTGACGGCGTCACTGGCGCCGCTCGCCGACCCATCGGGCGATGCGATCATCAACAATACGCGGAACAATCTCNGTGTCTTGACCAGTTGAACTGACAAACACCACTATCACCGTATCGATCTCTTCACGATACCTAGCGACGCTCTGATAACCCGGCAGCCAGCCCGTGTGCTCGTAGGGGTAAACCGACTCGTATACCTGACGCTCACCNTCACTNAATAGAGCCCCAGCGCTCAGAACCCGGAGAAAGCGGCCAACATCCTCCGCCGTTGCCACCATCGACCCACCNGGATTTGTGTAATTCAGTAGGCGCAGATCACGNTCATNCGGACGGTGGTAGCCACTTGCTACCTCACCGGCTACAGCCAACGTAAGTGAGCCAAAGGTGGCATTCAGCCCGTGCGGAACAAGCATCTCTTCACGGATGAAACGCTGATGGTCATAACCCAGTACCTTGTCCAGAATTTTTCCGAGCAGCAGGTAGTTCGTGTTTGAGTAGCNATAGCCCGAGCCCGGGTCAAAGTCTGCTGGGGCGTCTAGCACTAACGCNAGGCTGGCATNGTCGTCTCGTGGTTCCCAGAAGTTGTAACCCTCANCCCTGGCGTAATCAGGTATGCCGCTGCGGTGCTGCAGAAGCATGCGCAGTGTGATCGNTTCAGCACCTTCAACCCGACCGGCCAGCCCNGGCATCTTCGAGGCGAGTGTGTCGTCCAGCGACAACTGNCCGCGATGTACGAGCTTGGCCGCTGCCGCTGCAATGTAGAGCTTGCTGATACTTGCAATCTTGAAGAGCGCGTCTGGATCAGCCGCAACCTTCGCGGCACGGTTCCGCCAACCTGCTGCGTAAAGGGCAGGCTCCTGCCCCTCTATGTCCAAATANAGGATGACACCATCAACCTGTTCGGCGACAGCATCCAGTTCAGCCTCGAGGGTGTCGCGCATTGGCGCAAGCCACAGCCAGATGCCGGCCCATGGTGGCAGGATTGTGGCGCAGACCAGAGTGACAATCGCCGCCAGTATCCTGAGCACCAGCACCATTCGGTTCTTACCCTGTCTTTCTGTCGAGGTGACTATGGCTGTCCCCCAAGTTTCCCGATGGCTTTGACCCGCCAAACCTATGAGCGGTTCACTTCCAGGCGAAGCGAGGTTGATCAAAGTGACTAACCCGTGTGTCGTGACCCCGCACGCACACCTCTGCAAACTGGTAGAGAAAACACGCCGTGGGCGCGGCAATCCAACTGTCGCCCACCGGCATACGCAAGACCGGGCGATCGCTCGTCACAGGCGCGTTGCGCTGCTCGTACGAGAGACCGTCGGATGTTTCGAGGTCAGCATTATCGCTCAGAAAGGGCGCATCCTCACGCAAGAACTCATTGATAGGAATACGGTGTATGGAAGCCACTTCATCTGGATTCGGCGTTGCAATTTCCGAGCCCTCAACCCAGACAACAACAGGCGTAATCCTGTAACCAGATCGCGTGATGAAGTCGTCGAGCCGACCCATGATGTTGCTGGCGGGGACCGTCAGCGCGACTTCTTCCTCCATCTCACGCAACGCTGCCTGCTCCGGCGTCTCGCCTGCGTCAATCCTCCCACCCGGCAGCGCCCACTGCCCTGCGTGATCGGAAAGCCTGGTCGACCGCCGGGTCAGAAGCAGCGCCGCAGACGTCTGCCAGGTAGGGTACTGCGGCATGCCTGAGAGCCCGGCTCCCAGCCCCGACTCAACTATCGTCAGCGCGACCGCCGCAACTTTGCCCTCGTGTGCTGCTGAGCGCACATCGAAGTGCGCCAGATTTTGCTTGATCCGCTCCCTGAGCAGATCGTTGTGCTCGAATGATTGGGTCATCATAAGGTCCTCGTCGAAGCGGGGAGCATAGCCGGGAAGTCGTGCGGCCAGAGCGATGCGACACCGCTGGAAGTAGCCGTGCGTTTCATGCATGGTTTACGAGGATTCCGCAGAACAGGGGTTGGGCAATGAATGTAAGTGAAAGCCATGACGCTCTGGACGCAGCCGAACACGCCCAGGCTATGCAGTACTACATTAGCGAAGGCACAGAACGTGCGCTTGCGCTGCCTAACCGCGGCCCAATCCGGCTGAAAGACAACGGTAAACTGGCGCGGGAGATCGTCGACGCCTACTGGAAATACGGCTTTTATGTGTTCACTGACGTTGTTGATCAAATCGAACTGGATGAGCTTCGCGCAGATATAGAAGGCGTCCTCGACCGTGCTCCTACCGAACGAGGGGCCACAGTCGACACCCGCGGACGCCCGGCCATTGGCAACGAATTCAAACGCAGCTCCTTCAGTTTTGTTGACCCACTGACGGACCCGGTTGGCGGTACGGACAAGAACAAAGGGCGACATCCAGTGCGAATGCTGACACCTCAGCCAGCGCAGGACGCGCCTGCCCAGACCATCTCCAATCTAGCGGGCAACCTGCAACTGATGGACTCCTGCCTGAGACTTTACGGCCACCCGGGTCTCTTGGCCGTTGCCGAAGCGATTCTAGGCCCGGACTTTGTGCCCTACAACGAGGTGACATTTATCAAGGAACCAGGGCTTGGGCCGTCGGTCGCCTGGCACCGCGACGGCACCACGCATTGGGACGCGCCCGACTGGGATCGAGGCGCACACGGCTTTAACTTTATGGTCCAGCTTTACCCAAGCACGCCAGCCAATGGCGTCTGGGTACTGCCATGCAGTCACCGGGAACGCCAGCTCGATATCAGAGCTATGGTCGCCGAGAGCGGTTCAGAACGCATTGCCGGCGCAGTGCCACTGATCTGTGAAGGCGGCGATGCGTTCATCGTCAACCGGCAGATGCTGCACGGCTCGTTTGCGAATACATCAGCGGATCGGCGGGTTACGCTGAACGAAGGTTTCTTCCCGCGCAAGCGGATCGAAAACGTGAGCACCTCAATGCTCGACGGCACCGAGGCCACTTTCGACCTGCAGCGTATTCACAAACGAAGCCGGATTATCCAGCTAGGGATCGACTCGCGGCGGCAGCGCTTCCCCGAGGAGATCCCCTATCGGTACGCGCCACTTGCGGCGGAAGCAGACGACTGCCAATGGAACGAACAGTCTCGGGAGACGATTCTGAAAGACTACAACCTGCTAGACATGTACATCTAAGGTCAGCCTCTGCACAAGCACGCAGACCCTCGCCCCTGGCGTCAAAATAGACCTGATTCAGCACAATCGTCGGGCGTGGAACCGCCTTTCCGACAGAGGCATCCACTGAGGACTGCCCGTTGACGATACTGCAATCGCCAACGGCCGCACAGGTCAGTGGGAGGTACAACTGGTCAGCGGGATCCGCAGCCGCCAAGGCGGTTTGGAAACAACGGCATCATTGCCAGCACCAACATACTCCGTGTCACTTCGCCCGGCGGACAGCAGGCGCACACATCACCTCGCTCGATCTTTCTCACTCGAAGCTGACGAAGGACCGCACGCTCGCAGCTCAGCATGGTCTNACGCTGCGATGTGAACAGGGCTCGATGACCAACCTCAATCGGTTCGACGATGCAGTCTTCCTACCGNTCGCGGTCTAATAAGTCGCCCGACGTACACCTCGTATGGCGCGAGTCCGTCTGCATGATGCCCCAAGACGGGCGGCTCCTAGCCGGGATGATTAGCCCGCTGGTTAACCTCTTCCAAGAGCAGTCGACTGAAGAGGACGGNGGTTTGCACGTTATGCACAAGCTACACTTTGCGGAGATCGATGCGCTCACGCCCCAGGCCAGAGCGGTGGCTTTCGCCCGGGTATGATGTTTGTCTGGAACCGCACACTGACCGACCTCCTTGGCGGGCAGCTTACGGCGAGCTCGCGCATGCTTGGACTTGACGAAGTGCGGCGCCAGGACCCAGTGGCACCAACATCAACTGCTTTACTGCAAACTACATGATCAGGGCGAGCGAAAGGCCGAACTGATGTCTCTCAGGTGGCCGCTGGCTCGTGCCGGCCCAGGAACTCACGCACCTGGTCGAGCGCCTGCTGCATATGTTCAGGAGAGTCTTTCCACGGAAACCGTGTCACCTCCGAGCATGGTGCAAGGTCGGCAGACTCCATGGCTACCGCAAACGGGTGCGGGGGGATGTCGTCCGGCATGATGAGTACCGGTGTCTGGCAAGCTTGAACGAAGTCCCTGCTCACTGTGAACACAAAGTCAGCGCGCGACGTGTACATCCGGTCCAGCATGTCGGCCACCTGATTCATCGTGATGTCGGGGTTGCGCGCACAAAGGGGTGGCCCCCAGTTCTTCATGTTGTTATCGCGAAAGATGGTCGGATGGTCCGGCGAGAACCCGCTCGGTTGACACATCACTGCCGCCACCACGCGTGTGGGCGCCCGTTGGATCAGATTCCAGAGAAACGGACCTCCAATACAACAGCCCAGAACAAGGAATTGCTCACACCCAAGGTGGCTCATCAGGCCAAGCTGGTCCTCCGCATAGGCATCCCAAGGATTGCCGTCCGGGATCGGCCCGGTCGATTGGCCGCCGTCCGCATTGCGCTGATCCATAGTAATACAGCGGAACTGAGCGCCAAACTCCTTGGCGGGATCAAACGGCCCGTAGCCGGTAGTCCACGCGGCGAGATTGGAGTTCAAGCCGCCACCGGCAATGAGAAGCAGCGGAAACCCTTCACCAACTTCTTCATAGCGGATGCGGACACCGCCTTGTTCATAGAATGGCATTTAATATCACCTNGATACTTTAAATTTGATCGCAATGAAGGCGCANAGGCTTAGCTCCAGTGCCGTCTCGCAGCCCCGCAGTATAGGTGTGCAACTAGGCGCCGGAAAGCCAGACTCAACGCAGGGGAGAGGTCACATCAGTCGCCCGGTGCGCGGCAACCACGGCCAATGCGGCAAGCACTAGGCAAGGCAACAGAGCCAGACCCGGATTGCCCAGACCGTCGACCAACACGCCGCCAGCCAATGGCACAAAAAAGCCCAGGCAGTACCCGATCGAAAACAGCCCCGCTGACAGTGCCGACGCTTGTTTGGCGGAGGCGATCTGCGGCACCAGACCGACAACCTGGATGAGCTGAACACAGGTCGCAATTCCAAGCAGAAACGCCGCCAACAGCGTAAACCAGCCCGTTCCCAAAATGACACCTACAAGCGACAGGCTTACCGCCCAGGCCATCACGACAATCGGCCCGCGCCTGCCGATCAGTCGGCGGGCTAGTACGATCATCGACAGTGAGCCCACCACCTGAGCCCCGTTAAAGATGAAAAGGTAGGTCGCCAGGCGCTCGCCCTGACCCTGATCTGTAAGGATGGTGGCGAGGTATGCATTTGTGCCGAAATAGCCACCCGATGCGGCGCCGAGGATGACACCCAGGTACCACAAGCGCGGCATACGCCAGGGCGGGCTCGCCGTCGCTGGCGCGGCGCCGGATCCGGCAGGGACCCGACCGAAACGAGCGGCGAGGACAATCGCCATGGCCACCAGCAGCGCTGGCAGAGACCAGACCGCAAACGCCCAGCGCCAGCTCCCCTCGACGAGCGGCAGAGTAATCGGCAAAGTAAATCCTGCACCGACGAACTCACCCATCAGCATTCCGTTCATGTAAACCGCGGACCCAAGTGCTGTGTATGTGGGTGTCCAACGCAACACCATGGCCGGAAGGGAGGGCTGCATGATGGCAATCGCAAGCCCGGTGAGCACAGTTCCGGCAAAGAGCAGTGTGACTGTGGGTGCCAGACCACGAAGCGAAGATACAAGCGCCAGCAACACGAGCGCTCCTACGAGCGCCGCCAATGGGCCAGCACGAGCAATCAGCAGCGCACCCGGTAATGCGCCAAGGGACAGCATCAACACCGGAATGGTTGTCAGGGCTCCCAACGCGGTCTGGCTGAGCGCCAGGTCCGCTTCAATACTGGGGGCAAGCGCCGGCACGACCAGGATAGGCAAGCGCAGGTAAAGACCTGCAAACCACAACAGAACCAGCGGCAACGCGCGTGAGCGGAGGATATTCACGGTGCGCATGCAACCGTCGATGACAGGCCGTGCAGATTGTCATTGGTCGCACCAATGAACAAGGGCGCAGCAATTGGCCTGCAGCTCATGGCAACACTCGTCAGGAAGCCCTCTGCCGCAGGGCATCAGTCCCATCGACCCTCCCCTGGGTCTGGCCTACGCCTAGAAACAGACAAGCACAGAAAGACCGCTGCCCCCTCAACCAGTAGTCCAGATCCGGTAGGAACTTCGGGAAACGTAGAGTTTGGCTGCGCATTCCAGACAGTTCCTGGCGAACAAAGACATCGACATTACCTGACCCGTCACAGCGGCTGATGCATCATGCAGGCTCCACCTCATAGCTGAGCATCATGTCCCAACTCATCACCGGCGCACTGCCGACCGAACGCGTACCTGACAAAGCCGTGGAGTACGCTGTGTTGATCCCAGATAACCACCTCCCGGGAGCAGAGGAACCACTGCCACTACTGCTCTATCTCCACGGCGGCGGGGGTAGCCGCGAACAGCTGATCGCAGAACACAAGGCTGGGCTCTGGGACCGACGTTTCGAGACGGGCATTCTGCCGCCAATGGTCCTNGCCATGATTTCCGGCCAACGCAGCACATACATGGACTATTTCGACGGCACTCAGCTCTGGGCGACCTTCCTGCAGCAGGAGTTCCTGCCTTTCTGTGAGCACAAGTTCCGTTGCGGTGGACAGCAGAACATGCGATTCGCCACGGGTACGAGTATGGGCGGTTTCGGAGTTCTACATCTGGGCTTCAGCCACCCGGACACCTGGGGTGCAATCGCCGCCTGCGAGCCCGCTATCGACGCTGCGTTCGAGGCCAGCNACCTCACACTGCGCAGCTTCCGCCGCGCCTTCGAAAGCGCNGNGCAGNTAGATCAGAATGTGGATCGACACATTGGCAAGTTNGGCCCGGGAGAATCCNGCCTTGTTGCTGATTGGGATTCAGCATATTTCCGCGCCCACAACCCGGTAGCAATGGCGCATGACAGGTCCGAAATGATTCGCGCCAGCGGCATGAAGATCCTCATCGAGGTAGGCGATCAGGACAATCTAATGCTGCACGACGCGGCAGAACTACTGCATCGCGTCCTTTGGGATCAGCGCATAGAGCACAGTTTCTTTCTNCACCATGGCGCTGACCACGTGGGAGTGTCCATGGATTGGCGCTCCGAGGCAATCTGTCAATGGCTGGGTCGGACCTGCCGGGATTTGCATGAGCCGGAGGAACTGCGTGCGATNCGGACNGCNCCACCCTCCGAGGTTGAACGCGAATGGATGGCGCTGATGCAAGGGCTGCGCACCGAGCCTCCTCCCGGACCNATGCCCGACTTCAGCGGTGACCGCATGATCGCAATCATGCGTCATGGACAGGAGCCGGCGGTGCGTGCGAACTATGGTGGTCAAACTGACGGGCCGGCCTATCTCGAGGGCTTCAAGTGGCGTTCCCTCGGAGACGTCGAGGACAAGTCTTAGGGCTACACCAAACGGCGCCAATCCCCCCGAATAATCACCCTGAGCTCTCCCCAGCCAATCCTGGATTCGCTCAAACCTCCCACCACTAGGTCCAGAGGGCATGGGAATCGCCGCTTGGTTAATATGCGCCAAGTTTCTGAACGATTTGGCTAGCAGCAAGGCAGGCGGAGGCCAACGCCCCNTCGACATCCTCAGTCGAGCTCCACNCGCTGAGGAAGTGGGCCGCGAAACAGTCACCCGCTCCCGTCGTGTCGACNACANCAGCAACCGGCACCGCGGGCTGACNATAAACCATGCCCCCGGTAATTGCCTCGGCACCACCTTCGGCAAGCGTAATCACAAACATTCCGGCATGGTCACCAGCCCAGGCATGCAAACTCTCGCGCAATGCGTACTCTGTCGGTGCGACGCCGAAGATGCAGATGTCTGCCCGATCCCGCGAAGCCGTCGCCAGCCCGGCCTCGACGGGTTGCATTCCCGCTATATCCGCGAAGTCGACAACGCGTTTCCCGCGCGTAGGTAGCAGCATCAAACGTTCAAAGAGCGGTGCAATCTCAAGATACCGGGTCAGTACAACCAAGTCGGCTGATGCAATCACCGCACGCTGTGNTGTCGACAGCTCCCAGTCAAGCAACCCACCCGAGTCGTAGTTGTGAAACGTGCGGTCTCCGCTGGCATCCAGGCGAATATCGAGCGAAGGCGTCCGCGTCGCCGGACTGAGGTCGTGGTGCACGCCGGCGGCCTCCAACCGCGAAGCAAACACGGCCCTCGCTTCCTCACCCACAGCAGACAACAGGTGTACTTCCGCGTTCTCGAAGGCNGCGGCNGCGTGCAACGCAAAGTTAAAGGTGATCCCGCCGAGCCGGGGCTCAGACTCCCCTTCATAACGGTCCAGGCAACACTCACCTACCGCAACAACCCTCATGCACAAACTCCAACCTACTCAGCTAACGCCTGCTGATAGTACTCAATCCGAATCGGGACAACTGCGAGAGCAAGGGCAAAGACGGCCGACGAAGATGGGCGTAGAGTAAAGGNAGTCATAGGGGAGGCTNATCATGNCCAATCAACATCCAGTCATAGATGCCGACGGTCACGTGCTCGAACCGGCAGACACCTGGGANCNGTACATAGACCCTGCGTTTCGCGACCGNGCAATTCGNATTGGCANCGCTGCAGATGGTCGCGAGCGACTCTACTTCGANAACCAGGAGTTCCCGATGCTGCAGGGGAACCTTGGCACCCTAGGCGGCATCGAGATGCCGAAGGGTGAATTCGGCACCTATACCCGCGACTATACCTATGCCGAGGGATCACCCCCTGGTAGCTACGATCCCTCGGCCCGCCTCAAAGTATTGGCGGAGGAAGGCATCGACCGCGCCATACTTTACCCAACGATTGGCATTTGCTGGGAAGGTGAGGTCAAGGACCCGCAACTAGCCACTGCATACTGCCGCGCGTACAACCGATGGATCGCTGAGTTCTGCTCACACGCCCCCAACCAGCTCTACGGCGCAGCACACATATCACTCCTTGACCCGGAAGGTGCAGTCGAAGAGGTTAAGCGGGCACGCAAGGACGGCTGTGTTGGTGTCTATCTCTCACCGGACCTTGCCGCNCGCGGCGGCCGTGCCTTCGTTGACCCGATCTTTGAACCTTTCTGGAACACCGTATCTGAGCTCGATATGCCTGTTGGATTCCATGTGGTGGTGCGTGCTGACTCGGCCTTCAGCCGCTTTACAACCCCNGGGGTGCCAGGAGACAGCCTCTTCTGGTTTTCCTTTCTTGCTATCGATGTGATGGCAGCTTACACATCCATGCTGAGTTCTGGCCTTTTCGAGAAATTCCCTCAACTCAAATGTGCAGTGTTGGAGGCAGGTGGCAACTGGATTTCAGCCTGGCTTGATCGAATGGATCACAAATACGAGGTTATGCAGGCGGTAGTACCGCTCACGATGAAGCCAAGCGAGTACTTTTATCGGCAGTGCATCATTGCCATGGACCCGGACGAGGGTATGAACTCGGAGGTGATCCAGCACATCGGGGATGACTATGTGACATGGGCTTCCGACTACCCGCACATCGATGCTTCCTTCGGAGTTGCAAGGGAAATGAAGGAGAGCCTCGCAAGCCTNCCCACTTCGTCTCAGCACAAAGTATTAGGCGGCAATCTCATGCGGTTCTACAACCTCTAGCAGNAANATCGACCGTTTACATAACAGCGACGTCTNGACTAAGCACCTGCTTATCGNCANGCTGCAGCGTGTGTAANCCGTGGANGGTCCCTCAATNAGAAACACTTACTTTGTTGCAGTACTACTCGTCTTGCAGGCTGTTTCTGCNTCCGGTCTCGAACTGACCCATGGCACCGCAAGTGGCGACGTCAGCGCGACTTCGGCGATCATNTGGGCGCGTTGTGACCAGCCAGCGGACGTGCTGGTGGACGTTCGTGCCGCCACAGGCGCCGATGAAGTTCGACAGTTCCACGCCCGTGCGACCGAGAATGACGACCGGACCGCGCGAGTTGCCGCTACGGGTCTGACACCAGCCACACTTTACCGGTACGACGTCCGCTGNAAGGCAAAGCGAAGNGAGTCCATGAGCGAGTCNGGCATTTTCCGTACAGCACCTGCAGCCACTGAAAAGTCGAGCGTGGCGCTGCTATGGAGTGGAGATCTCGCAGGCCAGCGCTACTGCCGGCGCCCCGNCATTGGGTATCGGATTTTTGCNCCTATGACNCGACACAACGCTGACTTCTTTGTCGCCAACGGCGACATGATCTATGCNGACGACGACTGCCCTGCCAAGGGAATAGAGCCAGGCTGGCAGAACATACCGGGCAATTTCACCGGCATTGGCTCGCCAGATGTAGTCTGGGAAGACGCTGCAGCCGTTGCCGAAGTCTTCAACGCGCACTGGCGCTATAACCGGGANGACGAGCACTTCAAGGCGTTTCTCGCNAGCACTTCGANGTACGTCCAGTGGGACGACCATGAAGTCATCAACGACTTTGGCGCACCATGGCCAACCTATCCGCCNCAGGGCGAACGAACCGGCTACGCCCAGGTGGTTGCCGCCGGCCGGAAATCACTATTCGACTACCACCCGATCACGCGTAACAGCGAAGAACCGGAACGTATCTACCGCCGTTTCCGCTGGGGTGCCCACGTGGAGTTATTCATACTCGACGCGCGGTCATACCGTTCCGAGAACACTAGCGAGGATGGTACCGGCAAGACTATGCTCGGCCGAGACCAGTTGGATTGGCTAATCAACGGGCTAAGTACATCAGACGCGACCTGGAAAATCATCAGCANCGATGTGCCACTGTCAGTGCCCACCGGCAGCCGCGCCGACGAGTTTGGCCGCGACGCCTTTGCCAATGGCACGCTTGCAACCGGCTTCGAGNACGAACTGGGGCAACTGGTAGGCGCCCTGGATTCANGCNACATCGAGAACGTCGTGTTCATAGCGACGGATGTGCATTCGGCCGCGCAGATTCGTTACGAGAAAGACTATGACCAAGACGGCGACACTCTGCTGTTCCATGAACTAATAACGGGCCCCCTGTCGGCCATTCGCGGACCCGGNCCTGTCACGCTCGACAGCACGCTGGGCCCTGTCATGATTTACGCCGAAGGGGGAATGTTCAACTACGGCACCATAAGCATCGACGCAGGTGCGGGCGGACGCCTCNTCGCGGATGTTCGGGACGAAGNGGGACAGCAACGGCCTGGATCTGAGCTGGTCCTATTTCCAANATAGGGTGCNTGAAGCGCGCTGTCAGCGCTGCNCGCCCGCCTGCGGGGTCAGCGCCTAGGGCGCATGGGCACCGATGCGGTGCAGTTCCCGGAGCAGACTACCGTCAGCGCCGGGACTGGTTCAGAGCTTGCAAACCGTCAACCGTTGTCGAACTTCGGATCCCGCTTCTCGAGGAACGCAGACACAGCCTCTTCGTGGTTGGGGTGCTTTCGNGCGATNTGATCGCGAATACTCTCACGCTCCATGACAGCTTCAAGATCCGGGTCCATAGGGTTCTTACGCAGCAAGTCCTTGATAGCCATAACGGCGTTGTTGGGATTACCCGCTATCTCTGCAGCTTTGGCCACAGCGGTCGAAACCAGATCTTCCGGTTCCGTCACCTGGGTNACAAGCCCCATGCGCAGGGCCTCATCAGCCGGCACCATCCGCCCGGTCAAGCACATCTCGGTCGCGTTCCCTAACCCTACAAGTTCGGAAAGTATGCGTGTGGAACCCAGCTCAGGCATCAGCCCCATCTTTACGAACCGGATGCTCATCAGGCCTTTTGTCGAAGCGATCCGCACATCGCAAGGGAGAATCAGCGTAAGGCCAATCCCAACAGCAAAGCCATTGACCGCGGCCACGGTTGGCTTGGAGCGGCGCAGAAACTCAGGCGTCGAGTAACCCCCGCCGCTCACCGCAATCTGCTCGCTCTTATCACCAGCTTTGCCTTTCTCGACGCGATCGGCAAANTCATTGAGGTCCGCCCCCGCCATGAAGGCACGACCTTCGCCGGTGAGGACAATAGCCCCAACAGAGGCATCTTCGTTCCAATGGGAGATCTGATCCTGGACCTCTGCGTTCAGTTGATAGGTCCAGGCGTTCAACCGGTCGGGTCGGTTGAAGCGGATAACCCCGACGTTNCCCTCAGTCTCGGTGATAATGGTCTCGTAGGCCATGGCTGATTCTCGGTGTTGGCTGAAGCGGCCAAGACTATCACCTGGACTTACCTTGGTGCTGTTACCCAAGTACAAAGCCANCACTAAAGACTCTCCTCCTCCAGGTGAAGCGGGTCAGACTGTTCCGCAACAGCACCCACTCCAGTAAGTTCGCGAGCAAGGAACCGGCCTATGAAGCATCGACGGAAGGCACGGCACGGATGCCAAAGCGCCCGCATGACGCGCGGCCCTTCCAACAGGAGTCGCCCTGACCTAAGATTTTCAAATGTTGAAAAATAAACCCGCCCANGTGGTCGATCTGTCAGGCAACACGCTGGAGGAGATTGTCCACATGCTCGCTCAGCCTCACCGTCGTAAGTTTGCCAAGCGCAAGCTGATGGCGGCGGGCAGAGCCGCCATACCAACGGTCCGCGCCGGACTCAAACATGAAGACCCCGAGGTGCGCATTGCCTGCTGCGACGTGCTAGACCACTATCTGGACGATGCCGCAGTGCCGGAACTGGTTGCAAACCTAACCCACCCACATCCGCAAGTACGCTCGCGCGCCATGCATGCATTGGCCTGCGAGCGCTGCAAGGAAGCAGTATGCAGACCAGGGGAGGATGAATATGTGCCGATGGTCATCGACGCACTGTTGAATGACCCAATCAAATGCGTGCGCCAGCAAGCCGCGGGCTTGCTCGGTCCTACCGTTCTCCGAAGCGGAGCAGCGTTGGCGGCCATCATCGAAGCACACACCAACGATAGTAGTCCCGCTGTGCGCAAAGTGGCTGGTTGGTGGATGCCTGGCGGCCCGCGTTACAGAAAGCTGCAGACGAACTGAGGCTTGGTAACTGCGCCCTACNCTGTGGCGCAGCTACGAACCGTTGTCGTAAAAGGCAACCTTAGGCCATGAACCAATACCAGAAAACGCGACCAGCACTGACCATGGCCATCATCGGAATGCTGTTATGGTCATACGCGAGCGCAGACCAACGCCGCGAAAACCTCCTGGCGCTGAGCGCGATGGCCGATCGCATGGAGACACTGGTTGCTCAACACGGCTACGTGGATGCCCTCGCGAAAAGCTGTAGCAAGAGTCGTTTCGATAAAGTATCCGTACGACTGCCAGAAATGCTGAGGCAGGCGGGCAAGAGGCAACGGCTTCGTCGCCTGGCCGATTCCGGTGGTGGCTCGCCCTGGCGATCAGAAAAGAACTGCCGTTGTGCCCGCAAGATGGTTCAACTCATTGGCGGTAATTGGCAGCAGGTCAATGAGTTGCTGCTCAGTGAGGTCAGCAAAGCTGACCCTGCCTTTGCCGTTCGCAAAGCCTGGACTCGCATCTGTGAGGCCCGCGCTGGCTTCTAGCCAGATGACCTGAACACCATGGATTGGGCTTAGTTGTACCCATGGCTATACAGGCTTCGATCCAGCCTNCGCCTGCTGTTCCGCCTGCTGGCGCAATTCACTGAGTGACGACAAGCCGCCCAGTTCCCGCAGGGAAGGGAACACCCTCGCCCAGGCCAGAACCACGAAAATTGTTCCAATCCCGCCGCTGACAACTGAAATCACAGGGTTGGTCAGGCGCGCCACAAGCCCTGACTCAAAGCCACCAATCTCGTTAGATGATCCGACAAAAATTGCGTTAACCGACGACACCCGACCGCGCATGGCGTTGGGGGTCGCCATCTGCACGATCACCTGCCGAATCACCATACTGACGTTATCCAACGCACCAACAAGCGCCAGCATCACCATCGACAGCCAGAAGTTGGTCGAGAAGCCAAACCCGATCGTCGCGACTCCGAATCCCGCCACGCACCAGAAGAGCACAGGTCCACTACGTTTAAACGGTGGCATGTATGCGAGAACAATCGCCATGGCGCACGCGCCGACTGCGGGCGCCGCCCGNAACCAGCCAAGCGCCTGCTCGGGAGCGAGCCCNATCGCCGCGATGTCAATAATGTCGTTGGCAAAGATGGGCAGCAAGTAGACCGCGCCCCCCAGCAGCACAGCAAACAGATCCAGCGATATGGCACCGAGCAGCAGACGGTTGTTCCAGACAAACCTCAGACCCTCGATGACCTGGCCAATCATATCGCCACGCTCGATCCGCGGAGCCGACGGGAGCCGCATGCCTGCTAGGAACACAATGAACCCTGCAGAGGAGACNGCACTCAGCACGTAGGCGCTTTGCAGGTGAACTGTGATTAGGANGCCACCAAAGGCGGGCCCTGCAATACCGGTGACCTGCATCAGACTGGTCCGCCATTTCACGGCACTCTCGAATATGGTTTCGGGTACCAACAGGGGCATGATGGCCGAGCGGGCCGGCCAACCGAGGCGCAAGAACATCGAGTCTATGAACAACAAAAAGTAGAGCCATTCAATCGCCGCCCCATGATGACTGAAGACCGCGAGTGCCAGCGAAGAAGCGGTGGCGCCCGCAAGACTCAGCATCATGAGCTTGCGCCGGTCAAACACATCGGCGAGGTAGCCCGCCGGTAACGTGAAGAGCAGCATCGGGATGGCCTGTACAAGCCCGACCAGCCCTAGAGCCAATGCATCACCGGTCCGTTCGTAAATCTCCCANGCGATCGCCAGGCCTTGTGCTGCAGTGCCCATGCCCACAAGACAAGTGGCGATCAGGAAGTTCCTGAAGCGCGGCACCCGCAGCGCTGCGTAAGGATCGTGGTCTTGGATGGGTGGGTCCTCAGGCGGAGGGCAGGTTGCGGCTCGGAGCGAACCGACAGGCCGGCGGCGCATTCTAGCTCAATGGCTTCACGCGTCGCCCGGCTGTGATCATCGACGTGCTTGCGTAGAATCTCACGCAAAGGTGTCTGAACCCTATCCATGTCTCAGTCAGCTCCACACCGCCCGCTCGAAGGTGTACGCGTCCTGGATTTCAGTTGGGTCCGGGCCGGGCCCTGGGCTACGCGCTGGCTCGGCGCACTGGGGGCNGAGGTCATCAAGATCGAATGGCCCGAAACTGAACGCGGTCGGCGCACGCCGGGCACAACGCCACCCGACCTGCAGCCGACACTAAACAACTCGGGCAACTTCAGCGATACCAATGCCAACAAGCGCAGCGTGACGCTCAATGTCCGAACCGATCGGGGTCTCGCGATCGCCAGGCAGTTGGTCGCGCGCTCCGACGTCGTGCTAGAGAACTTCAGCTCCCGGGTTTTAAAGAACTGGGGNCTCGGCTATGCCGAATTGCTCAAGATCAAACCCGATATTGTCTACATCTCCATGGCAGGTTACGGCCATACGGGTCGCCACCACAGCTACAAGACCTTTGGACCTGCAGCCCAGGCTGGCTCCGGGCTTACGTTCATGTCCGGCCTGCCAGACGCACCCCCTGCGGGCTGGGGCTGGTCCTATCTCGATGATACGGGTGGGCTATACGGTGCAATGTGTGCCATCACCGGGCTATATCACCGCAATATCAGCGGCAAAGGTCAACATATCGACCAATCGCAGATGATCACCGGGGTCACGCTCACCGGGCCATCTCTGCTGGACCACACGGTTAATGGTCGCGCTTCCCGCCGTAGCACCTACCCGACAGGCAATCGCGCACAATGGTCCCCCGATCCCACCACGATTAGCTACCGCGGACCAGCCGCCGCACCTCACAACGCTTACCGTACCGATCCAGGCGGATACAACGACTGGTGTGTGATCGCTTGTTTCAATGACGACGAATGGATNAGGCTGCGGCGACTNATGGGTAATCCAGATTGGGCCAGGACCGCTACCTTCGACACACTTGCCGGACGCCTGTCCCTGCAGGACGAACTCGATACCGGTATCGAGTCCTGGACCCGCACGCTGAACAAGTACACCGTCATGGAGCGTTGCCAGGCCGAAGCGATTCACGCCATGCCAGTACAGAGTTCAGAGGACCGTGTGGATCGGGACCCGCAACTCCGGGAACGCGAGATGTACGAGATGATTGACCACCCTGAAATGGGTCCTTACAGACTACAGAATGCGCCCTTCCGCCTTTCAACCTCGGAGGTAAACAATACTCAAGCAGGCCCACAGATCGGCGCCCACAACCGCGAGGTGTTGCAGGGCCTGTTGGATCTAAACGACGCCACGTTCGCAGCCGGTTACGCAGATGGCACCTTCTGGCCGTTGGACATGCCGCGCTTCCCCTACATCGAGGACCAGTTATCGTGAGCAGAGGTGCACAAGGACCACTGGCGGGTTTGCGAGTCATAGAGCTTGCCGATGAATGCGGGCAGTTCTGCGGCAAACTGATGGCAGACCTTGGTGCTGACCTGATCAAGGTCGAACCTCCGTATGGCGAGAAGACGCGGACCTTTGGCCCATTCCTTGNCGATCAGCCCGGAGTCAACCGGAGCCTCTCATTCTGGCACTACAACACGAGCAAACGCGGCGTCACCTTGGAACTGGAGTGTGAGGCAGGTTCAAACGCGTTCCGCTGCCTTGTTGAAGACGCGGACGTTCTGCTCGAGTCTCGCAGACCTGGNTACCTGCCANANCTTGGGCTCGGCTATGAAACCTACCGCGATTCGAACCCGGGACTTGTCATGTGTTCGCTTACGCCGTTTGGTCAAACCGGTCCCTGGCGTGATTACCTGTCGAGTGACCTGTTGCACTTTGCGGCGGGNGGTCAGATGGCTTCATGCGGATACGACGAATCCGACGATTCACGGTCGATGCCTATTGCCCCAGATGGAGGCAACGCCTGGCATACCGGCGCCCATTACGCCTACATCGCTATCGTCGCTGCGTTGTTTAAACGCACCATCACTGCCGTAGGTCAGTACATTGACGCCTCGGTGCACGANGCTTGTGCACTTTCAACCGAGAGCGCGGTAGCCTCGTACGAGTTTCGGGGTGAGGTGGTACGGCGTCAGACCGGTCGCCATCACAGTGTGTCGGCTACCGCACCCACCCAGTTTCGATGTCGCGATGGCATCTACGTCAACGCGATTCTCTGGGGCCTCACGCCACCGATGGTGCGGCGTCTGGCGGAATGGATGGACGAGCACAATCTGGCGGACGACCTACTAGACGAGCGCTACGGCGAAGCCGGATTCGTTCGGGCCCAAATGCAGCATATCCTAGAGGTAACAGCTGACTTCATAGCCAGCATGACGGCCGATGAAATCTATCACGGCGGTCAGGCCCGCGGGTTTACCTGGAGCGCAGTGCGGGCACCCGATGAACTACTGGACGACCCACATCTGCGGGACCGGGACTTCTGGGTGGACGTTGAACACCCAGAACAAGGCACGCACTTCACCTATCCCGGGGGCGCAGCCATCTACAACGGCACCCCCTGGAANATCAGCCGGCGCGCACCTTTGCTCGGCGAACACAACGCCGAAATCCTCGCAGGCGAGCTTGCGCTCGACGCCCATGCGCTGGCCGCCGCGATCGGCCAATAGCACGGCTACTGGAAGTCGGCCCACAAGAGTGAGGTGAGTGGCCTCGCTTCTACGGCCGTATCTGCCCTACCATGGTCAAAACAAAAAAGGCAGGGCCAAAAACATGGAAGACTTTAACGGCAAGATTGCAGTTGTGACCGGCGGCGGCACAGGGATGGGGCGGGAGCTCGTCTGCCATTTGATCAAGGCGGGTGCCCACGTCGCGATGTGCGATCTATTCGAAGAGAACATGCTGGAAACCGCGCATCTGGCGCAACCCGGGACGGGTCAGCGCCTGACATCACACCTGTGCGATGTTTCCAACGAGGCGGACGTCAATCGCTTCCGCGATGAAGTGGTCGAGCGGCACGAAACCGATNACATCAACCTGTTGTTCAACAACGCTGGGATCGGCGGCGGCGGCACCTTTGTGAACATCGATCGCGAGGAATGGGAGCGAACGTTCGGGGTCTGCTGGTACGGGGTCTACTACGGCTGCCTCGCATTCATGCCCTTGCTGATTGCAAGCGAAGAAGGGCACGTGGTCAACACCAGTTCGGTCAACGGTTTCTGGGCTAGTCTTGGACCAGGCATCTCCCACACTTCCTACTGTGCCGCCAAGTTTGCAGTGAAGGGCTTTACCGAGTCATTGATGGAGGACTTGCGGCTAAACGCCCCTCACGTCAAGGCCTCCGTGGTGATGCCGGGGCACATTGGCACATCGATATCACTCAACACCGGGAAGGTGCTGGGCCGGGGCAGCCCGGGACAGATGAGTGCGGAAAAGGTTGAGGAGATGCGTGCCCGGCTTGAGTCCAGAGGTGTGCCGATTTCAAACATGACGGATGATCATATCCGCGAGATGGCCGAACAGCAGGCGATTGCTTTCCGTGACAATGCACCTACCACAGCTNCGCAGGCCGCCAACATCATCCTGGATGGAGTCCGTGCCGGGCGATGGAGAATCCTCGTCGGTGACGATGCCAAGGTCCTAGACGAGGTGGTACGGGCCAACCCGGAAGATGCCTATACCGAAGAGTTCATGGACCGGATCAGGGCACGTGGACATATGGCGATGGGAGGNAACTTGCGGCAAGAAGACAACTGAATCGCGCCCGTAACTCACCGCTCTGCCAANAACTATGGGTAGTGCGTTGGAATGTTGGGCGGCCTGCATATCGATGTGCCGGAGGAGATCTAGACGCTTCGGGGTATGGCGTTGCAGGTCCGTTGTCAGTGATATTCAGTCAGGTACGGCCATGATCACGCCAACTAAGTCCAACAGTCTCAAGCTTAATGCGACGTTCACCTTAGGCGGCGCTCCAAGTTGCGTCCTGGCGATCCGCGTCGCCCCCGACGGCTACGAGCAGACGATCATAAGTTACGACAGCAAGAGTGGCATGCTCAACGAAGACACCACCCCATTTCGCCCTCCCGGTGGGACCATCGAGTCCGTACCATTTGTCCTGACCGACGTCGAGCGCTTGTGCCGGACGGTTTCATCGACCGGTCAGTAATCAAGGTATTCGCAAACGGTCGCCAGGCCATCGCGCGCCGTGCGTACTCGATCCGNGCAGACAGCCACGGAGCCCACTTGTTTGNAGAAGGTACTAACACGCGCATCGACTTGCAGGCCTGGGAGATGCAATCTGCGAATGCTTACTGACGACGCAACCACTCACTCCAACAGCTCAAGTAGCGCTGGGCGTTAGAATGGCCGAATCCCCGGAGATCATCAGCGCA
This sequence comes from Gammaproteobacteria bacterium, assembly GCA_002714125.1. Next base: position 103,677 of record PAWP01000028.1, on the reverse strand, counting down.
AACAAGGAGAACAACATGGCGGGNAGACTCGAAGGCAAAGGTGCACTCATAACAGGCGGCGCGTCCGGCATCGGCGCAGCAACCGTACGCCGCATGTTGTCAGAGGGCGCCATTGTCGCCTTTGCGGACCTGAACGGCGACGGCGGCCGTGCACTGGAAGCAAAACTTGCCGCAAACGCTAAGTTCTTTACATGTGACGTAGGCGATCACGAGGCCGTTGAAGAACTGGTGAATGAGGCCAATGCCTGGTTGAAGGNTTCCGGCGCGCGTCTCGACATTCTCTTCAACAACGCCGGAATTGCCTCGTTCAATGAAACCCCCGACCTCTCTGTTGAGGAGTGGACGAAGGTCATCAACATTGACCTCAATTCAATTTTTTTCGCGAACCGCGTCGCGATCCCGATCATGCGCGCAAACGGCGCTGGCGCAATCATTAACACCGCTTCCGTNTCCGGGCTCGGCGGCGACTATGCCTTCAGCGCTTACAACGCAGCCAAAGGCGCAGTTGTGAACTACACGCGTTCCACTGCGCTAGATCACGCCAAAGACGGCATTCGNATCAACGCGCTATGCCCAGGACTAATCATGACNGGGTTGACGACTGGCATCGATGGCAATAACGCGCTGATGAGCCACTGGGACGAACAGATCCCCCTCGGCCGACCGGGTCAGCCCGACGAGATGGCCTCGGTAGTAATGTTCCTCGCATCCGACGATGCATCCTATGTCACGGGCGCCATGCTGGTAGCGGATGGAGGCATCACAGCTCGCACAGGCCAACCGGACCTGCGGGCGTGGGTGGACGCGTCCGCGATACCCACGCCAACACGATCCTGAGAACGGGAGCACACTATGGCCAGGGGGAGAGTATNGCTATACATAGCAGCACCCACCGAGGCAGTTTTCGATGATGTCTCTGATCTGAGGCTAGTCCCGGATGGGTACAGGACCTCATTTCTGTCACCAAGAGCAGCGGGACCGATTTAGCGGTCGGCACAACCTACTCCGAGGTGGTGCAGACGCGTAGCCGGTTGTGACGGAGTACGAGACCGGACGCATGTTCGCGCACAAAGGCAAGTCCCTAGAGTTTGCCAGCCGCTTTGTCGTCGACGCAGACCGTGAGAGCAGCCGCCTTGTTGAGAAGAGGTCGGTGGGGATGAGTGGCCTGTACAAGCTACTGGAGTTCTTCAGTACGCAGTGGATTCGACGGAGCGCCGACACGGCGCTTGGACCTCCGCGGGAGACGCTGGCAGTCGAACCCACATAAACGGCAGGATTGTCGATCCACAATTCTGATGCCAGAAACTATCTGCCTGCACAAATGGTAGTGTGGAAGACTCGTCCCCGCAGCATGTGACTGGAGCAGCGCATGAAAGTAGGCGTCACCCTTTTTGCACAGAACTACACCGACTGGGCCCGCTACGAGGCAGCAGAGGCCAACCCCACTTCACTTCCGCCTGAGCCCCCTATCCATGACGCTCAGATCATGCGGGAACAACTGCATCTGGGCGGTCTAGTCGAACCGCTTGGGTTTGATTCTCTGTGGACGATCGAGCACCACTTCACGCCGTACACAATGGTGACCAATCCGCTGCAGTTCCTCAGCTTCTTTGCCGGCAGTACCAAGCGAATCGGCATGGGCACGATGATCGTTGTGCTGCCATGGCACGACCCTGTGCAGGTGGCTGAGCAGTTCATCATGCTCGATCACATGCTGGACGGCCGCAGTCTCAAGGTCGGCTTCGGGCGAGGTCTAGGCTTGCGGGAATACAACGGACTTCGCATCAATATGGAAGAGTCCCGAGAGCGCTTCAAAGAGGCTCTGGATGTCGTCCGTCTGGCGCTCACCAACGAATGGTTCTCCTATGAGGGCGAGCACTATCAGATCCCTCGTACCAGCCTGAGACCGCAACCAAGACCCGGCTCGCAACTCGCCGAGAACCTGTACATTGCCTGGGGCAGCCCGCAGTCAATGCCGGTCGCCGCACACGAAGGCGCAAAACCACTTTTCATACCCCAGCGCGGCTGGGATGCGCACCGGTCAGAGCTTGCCGGCTACAACGAGATCCGGCAGCAAGACCACGGCTGGGACGCTCAGCGACCCACGGCCGTATGCTGGGTGTATTGCGCTGAAACTGACGACCAGGCCCATGCCGAGGCTTCCCAATACATGGCCGAATACGGCGACAGCGCAATGCGTCATTACCAGTTTTTCGGCGAGCACCTGCAAAAAACCAAAGGCTATGAGTACTACGGGCAGATTGCCAAGATGGCGCAGTCCCGCCCTCCCGAAACCCAGGGCGAAGACATCTACGTCGCGAACCACATCTGGGGCAGCCCGGAGACTTGTATCGAAAAGCTCCGGCACGTGAATGAGCAGATGGGGACTGACGACTTTATCGCTGTCTTTTCCTATGGCTCCATGCCACTAGAGAAGGCGGAAAAGAGCATGCGGCTCTTTGCAGAGAAAGTGCTGCCGGTCGCACAGCAGTTCGAACCGGCGGTCTTGCCCGCTGCCTGATGAGGTTCAGAGCCATGGCCCCTTCCTCGACCAACGAAGCCAGACTGCACGAAAAGACGCCAGCGTTTGTCACTAAATTTCTTGCCGAGCCGTACCCTCTGTCTTCAGCCCAGATTGAGCAGTACAACCTGAATGGTCACATCAAGCTGCAGCAGGTTCTGACCGGCGAAGTGCTGGACTACTATCGTGGACTGATCGACCTCGCGGTGCGCGATTGCTTCAAAGGTAGACGGCGCCAGCTTAGCGAAAGGTCCGTCTACGAGCAGAGCTTCCTGCAAGCATTCAACCTGTGGCGAAGCTACCCGGCCGTCAGCGATTTCGTTCACAGCACTCGCTTTGCCCGCGTGGCACAGCAGCTCATGGCCGTCGACGGCGTGCGCCTCTGGTTCGACCAGGCGCTGTACAAGGAGCCGGGTGGCCGCCTGACCGACTACCACCAGGACGCCGGCTTCTGGCCTGTACACCCGCCCGATAAAACGGTCACCTTCTGGATCGCACTGAATGATGCAANCCGAGAGAGCGGTTGCATGGGGTTTGCCAGCGGCAGTCACAGAATCGCTGGCGACACAGAGTTCATCGACATCTTCACGACCCAGCAAGAAATCGAGCCCGCCTCCAAGCTGCAGGGCTTCAATTGGGAATGGGTGCCGCTGGCCGCAGGTGACTGCACATTCCACTCAGGCAAGATATTCCACTGTGCTGGTCCCAACGAGACCACTGAGATGCGGGCGGCGATGACCATGGCCTATATGGCCCACGACGCGACATACGACTGGCCGGCGTCGAACCCTCGTGCGGACCGACATCAGTTCGTCACCCAGGACATGCAGCGTGGCGACCCTCTTGCGCACACGCTGACGCCACGACTGATCTAGGCCAACAACAGCAGCAACTTGAAGCGTGTTGGCATACGCTTTTCGCCAANAAAGCTCAANTTGGCGAAACGACTCCCAAAGTCTTCACAATGGCGACGTCACCTCCTGGGGTGCAGACAGACCNAGCCGTCAGAGCCCNAGCGCACAGTAAAGATNCAAGCGGACTTTAGGGTCCATCATCCATNTCAAAAAAGTGCATAACCGCCTAACCGCGCNGAGGCACTATCAGGACCGAGGACTGAGACCAATGATCTACGAAGAACGACGCATCACCCTCAAACGAGGGACCTTTGGAGACTACCGGCAGTTTGTTCTTGAGNAAATTTGGAAGAACCTCGAACGGGACGGCCATCAACCACTTTGCCTCCTCAACGGACTCATCGGTGCAGGAGCGGAAGATGTGATTCTGATCTGCGGTTTCGAAGATTATGCAGCCTGGGAGTCAGCGCAGCCCTTGATTGCCGGCCACAACGGCGAGGCTCCGCCGAGGGATTGGATAACGCACGAGAATGTGCGGCTAATGCGGGCATCGAAACACCGTCCGAGCGGTACAACCCTAAAAGCAGATCGTCGTGCAGTCTACGGCGCACGACGCTGGTGGATTCATCCGGAGGATTGGGAGGCCTTCAATCGACTGTCCTTCGAAGGTGTGTGGCCTGCCATGGACCATATGGGCCATCACGTTCTAGGTCAGTTCCGTGACGCCGCGAAGATCTCACGTCTAGAAGTGCTCAATCTTGCTGGCTACCACGATCCCGCCCACTGGCACGCCACTCGGTCACCCGGGGAGCACGGCGTGCCTGCAGATCTGGTAGAAACGCTGCGCCGGCTGGGTCGCGAACGAGAAAGCCTCGTACTATCGAGCCACGTCTCCCTGATGCGCGCACACTGGACCTGAGGCCTAGCGATGCCAAATCTGAACAGGCAGGACTTTAGCGCTGCGAATTCAGCCGGTTGGCCAAGTCCGTTCGCAGCTGGAGATTCCCACTACCAGAAGCCCTGACGACGTGATCTGCGTAAGCAAGATCAGCGCTGAATCTAAGTCAACAGATTAGCAACTGCTCCGGGCAGCGGAACGCGCCTGAAGCGCAACCACTTTCGATCTCAAAGCCGGTATTAACGCAGCAGGGAACGAGGACCATTTGTAGGACAACGTACCTTCCTCAAACAGCAGTGCCCTTGATGTTCGTGACCGCGTCCAGTGCGCCAGAAACCGTGTACTACATCTGGTTGCTGCCGTCCTCGGTTTTGACCGCGATTAGACAGTCGTTGCATGAGTCTTCCAGTTCCGGCCAACTGACCGTCCACGTGCCTGAAAGGTGATCATAGGTCGCGGGCACAATCTCCGTCAGCTCAGTAACGCAGCTATTGGCGATGCCCCGCGAGACACCTTCGGGACATTAGGCGACATAGTCCTCAAAATCCGCTTTACGATCGCTATCCTTAATCGTGCTCTAGAACACTGACTCTGCATCATCGCTCGGAACCTGCACAGCTATCATTGGTTCAGTAACGTCGCCCTTGAGCACAAGACCACTCGTACTCAACATGAAGTCACCGGTCAACGATGACGACACCCACGGCACCTGCCGCTCGACCGAAAGCTCCTAGCGTTGCNGCGGGTCCGCTTGAAGACCTCCACCACCTGCTAGATGATGGACCTGCCAAGGGTTGCCGTATTCAACAGCCACCACACCGTCGACGGCCGCTGGCACAATTAGATCCCCAACCCGAAAGAACCCGCTGCGATGTCGTCGATGAGGTATACGTTGTTCTGTGATGTGTACGTTTCACGCAATGTCCTGTAGGAGAACGTCTGATGGTTCGTCTTTCCGACCTTAACCCGGCCGAAGCCCGCCACATGCGCGAACGCACGGTCAACATGGAGCCGGTTGCCGCCNCGCCATGGATCACACCAANAACCCCCAAGNACGCCAGGGTAGCAATCGTCTCAACAGCAGGTCTGCACCGGCGCGACGATCCGCCGTTCAAGGGTGGACCGGAGTATCGACTGCTGCCCGCTGACACGAACTTCTCCGACGTAGTGATCTCGCATATCAGCACCAATTTTGACCGCAGCGCGTTTCAGCAGGACCCCAACGTCTGGTTCCCGCTGGACCGGCTGCACGAAATGGTNGCGGACGGTGAAATCGGTGGGGTTTCCCAATGGCATTACTCGTTCATGGGCGCTCAACCCAGCCACGCTGCGCTAGAAGATGTGGGCGAAGAAGTCGGCGCAATGCTGGCGGCAGACGAGGTNGACGTCGCGCTACTCGTACCCGTCTGACCCGTCTGCACGGGCACCGTCGGTGCCCTTGCCAATTACATCGAACGCGCCGGAGTAGCCACGGTGTGCATCAGCCTCATCCGCGAGCAGAGCGAAGCCGTCAATCCACCGCGCGCCCTGTGGGTGCCCTTTGCGCTTGGCAGACCCTTGGGCAGCGCAGGGGACCCCGACTTTCAGAAGGGTGTCATCCGAGCGGCCCTTGGCATGCTTGGCACTGCAACCAAACCCACGATTGAAGACTATCCACTGGAAGCCCCTGAAGAGGCTGGCCCCGGCGTATGGGCTTGTCCGGTCAGTTTTGCCAAACCCATTGCAGATACGATCGCGGAGCGACTGGTTGCGGAAGTCAACCGAATGGCACCTTGGGCCCTTGAGACACGTCGCAACCGTGGACGCACACTGTTTGGCGTCACGGGCACCGCACCTGATGAGTTTGAAGTACTGGCTCGAGCACTCGGCAGTCTTGCCGAGGATGGNGACATGACTCAACCGCCGGAAGCTGGCATAGCCTGGCATTTCCCAATGCCTTTGCTGATCCGCCACATCGCGGACGACCTGCGCACGCTCTATCACGAGGCAGTTGCAGCACAGCCTGGACCGGATGCGCCCAACCATGCGGCACTGTCAGCATGGATTTTTGAGAGCACCGCCCTGGGCGAGGCCTTGACAGCGGTTGCCGATCACCTTACCGCTGCCGGCAGTTCCCAAGACCTGATGGTACGTGGATTCTTGATACCCGAAGGCCACTACCGAGGCGGGAGCGCATTCCCTCCGACGCAGGCATTCGGCAACGAGGACACGTGACGAGCAGTCGGCGCGCATCACCGCGTGTGGCGAGGGGAGAACCTGTCCTTACGCGGCTTCTTACTCAGATTGCTACCTGAGCAATACCCAGATTGGCTAGCAATCCCAGTTGCAAGGCTTGTCGAACGCATGCTCAGGACCCAATAGGGAGGCATGCTGCAAGAACCGATCGATCACGCCAACTTCCACAACGCGCCGACTAGTCAGTACTGTCACGATAGGCCTGCCAGCGCTCGAAGCCCGCGCGGATGCCCTCGGCACGCGACTCCCAGGCGGCACGAAATTCGGGATGCGTGAAGATATACAGATCATCTCCAAGGATGCCCTGCGTCACCATTTCGCCGACCGCATCAGGCTCGAGGACGCCAGGCGCACCGGCAGCCATCATGTCCGCTCCCACCTCGTTGTATGGAGCGTCGCTCAGTGCTTCCGGTCTGTTTCGTGCAGCGTTTACGATGTTGGTGCGAACAACTCCCGGGCAGAGCGCAGAGACGCTGACGTTCGTGTCTTCAAGATCAACCCGCAAGCTCTCTGTCAGACCCACCACTGCAAACTTGCCTGTGTTGTAGACACCTAACCCCTTGGGTGTGATGTGGCCCGCTAGCGAGGCAGTGTTAACGATGTGGCCCGGCAGGCCAGACGCAACCATTCCTGGCAGAAATGCCTGAATGACGTTGACGACACCTTGCACGTTGACGCCGTTCACCCAGTCCCAGTCTTTGTCGCTCGCCGCCTGTAACGGTCCCATGACAAACACCCCAGCGTTGTTGCAGACCACCTGCACTGGGCCCATCGCAGCCTCTACTTCATCGCGCGCACGCTGGATGGCGTCCACCTGGGTCACATCGACCTGTACCGGCATCAGCTGGTTGTTCGCGTCCGAAAACTCGCTGGTTGTCGCCGCCAGTGCCCCCGCCTCCATGTCCGCTATCGCCACCTTCATGCCGTGGTTCAGCAGTGCCTGAACGATCGCTTTTCCTATCCCGCTGGCGCCACCGGTCACAAAGGCCACCTTGCCATTCAGATCTTTCATATTCACACCTCTTCCCAATCTGTCCGCGAACTATGCGCAGGATNTTCAGTGTCATACAAGNCCGACTCAGGCAANGAACACCGGCTCCTCAAGCACGAATCTCCCTCCCTCCGCCACCATCACCTCAGGCTTCGCTGCGTAGACGTTCCAGANTAAGCANGTAACCTAACACCCTNTCGTCCGGCTCAGTGNCGAATCGACCCCAGCTGTACGAAAAAGACTTTTCTCTATCCACACAAAGCNCTAACAAAATAGCTGCGCTGGNCCNGTTGCTCACTNGGNGAAACACGGGCATGGTCTGCTTGTTCGAAAACAAACAAAAATCAAAAGAACCCGATTCGGTCATTACCCATGAATCCGTACGANATGGTTGCAGTAGGAGCACTGNCCCTGGCGTTCGGGATACCGTTTACGGTTTACCTTATAAGCCGTGGTATTCCGCAAACGCGCGAATTCAGCCAACGAGATCAACGGCGCGCGAGCGCCCTACCCTTTATCGGCAACGGGGTGATTCCCACTGAACGGGACCGCAACCACGCGGATGACACCAATAAGTTCAGCGCGATCTTGCTACTGTTGCTTCGCTCCTGGCCGTACATTCGCCCGCAGCTCCTTGGCCGCTGGTTTGTNCCGGGTGAAGGCACCCACGACGCGGTGGCCGAAGGCGTCGGTGGCGGTGGCTATAGCCTGTTTTATGCACCTGTGCTCGTCACCTTGCTCGCAGTAGCCGGCCCTCTTACCGGCCTCGTACCAGCCACACTTGAGTACCCCGTCAGCCTCCTCCATCTCGCCGTGGCCGTGATCGTATTAGGAATGTGGGCAGTGGCTGCGCCAGGTGTGACCGGCAGACTGCAGGCCGCATGCGCCATCGCACTGGCGCTCGCGGTGTTTGCCGCACTGCTCATCGGTGCGCTTGTTGTTGATGGGTTTGAGGTACTGATCTACGCGGTCATGGTCACTGTTGGCTGTCTGGCTGGCTGGATGGTGCAGTTCAAGATCGAAGATGGCCGCATACGCGTCCGCTTCCGGCTCCACGCCCACCTTGCCTATCTGTACATCCTTATCGGGATCCAGGGTTTCATTGGCCTTGCCATGGGTCTGGTGATCGCGGACCTGCTCAATCAGTCGCTATTGCAGAACCAGCCGGTCATGCCAGCACTGGCTGCATTTTTTGGCCAGCCAGATTGGGCTCGTGGAGTCGCCGAAACCCTGACCGTGGAGCAGCGGCACGAGATCAAATGGTGGTATGTCTGGCTGGGGCTTGGGCTCTGGGTGCTGAATCTACCCATCGGCATTATCCGGCCGTATTACCATGTCTGGATCATGCAACGCATCAATCAGGACCTGCGACTGGCACTGGTCGAACGCTGGCACCAACTGTCGCTCTCCTACCATTCCGATCACCGCACCGGAGATTCGATATACCGGATTTATCAGGACAGTGCCCAGGTCACCGCGGTGATTGGTCAGCTCTCTGAACTCGCGACATTGTGTTGGGCCTACCTGCTGGCACTCGTGCTGCTCTCCTTCCTCAGCCCAACCATGGGAATGATCGGGGCAACAATTGTGATACCTGCTTTGATCTGGGCACGCTGGGCAATGCCTAGGATGCGGACTCGCAGCCTTGTCTATCGCGCCGCAACCTCAGATGTAACCTCGAGGATTCAGGAGTCCTTCGCGGCGATACGACTCATCAAGGCCTACGGCGCTGAAGAAAAGGCGCAAAAGGATCTGGAGGACGACTCGATTGTTGCCTTCAATGCGGCATTTCAGGTGCGACTACTGATTGCCCTCGTGACCATCGTGATGTTCACCATTGCCGCGGCATTTCTCCTCGGTGGCGAGTTCTACATGGCAATGCGTGCCAATGCAGGCGACCCCACATTCGCCAACGAGTTGATTGCTGTCATGGGCTTCTCCTTCGTGATCTGGAACCTTGGCGCATTCAACTGGGCAAAAGATAAATTCCACGAAACAACCGGCTCTGTCCGCGGGGTCATGCGCCAGTGGCTGACCGCGCAGGATATGGCGATGGGGCTCTCACGCGTGTTCGACATCCTTGATATCGAGCCAGACATCGTGGATTCCGATGATGCCGTGCCCCTTGAGCGCTTCGAGCGCGAAATCCGCTTTGACAGTGTGCGCTTCTACTATCAACCCGACCGGCCGGTGCTTGAGAGTGTCTCGTTTACCGCAAAACCCAGCACTGTGACGGCCATTGTCGGCCCCACTGGCTCAGGCAAGAGCACGGTGATGGGTCTATTGCTGCGACTCTATGACCCCACGAGCGGCACCATTTCAATCGACGGCCATGCCCTCGATCATTACGAGGTTGAGTCGATCCGACGTAACGCCGCAATTGCTCTGCAGGAAAACGTGCTGTTTGCACTCAGCGTTCGCGACAACATCCGTTACGCAGCCCCCGCCGCCAGTGACGAAGAGGTCCATAAGGCTATCTCTGTTGCATGCATGGACGACTACGTAGCCGATTTGCCGAACGGGCTGGACACAGTCCTCGGCGACCGCGGCGGCAAACTGTCGACCGGCCAGCGCCAGCGGCTCTCGATCGCCCGCGCGGTAGTACGCAATACACCGATCCTGATTCTTGACGAGCCGACGGCAGCATTGGATGCCGCCACTGAACACCAGGTAATGAACAACCTGGCCGAATGGGGCAAAGGCCGCGCGATTTTCCTGATCACACATCGCATCTCAACGATTCGGCGCGCCAACAACATCCTGTATCTAGACGACGGCACCATTGTTGAATCGGGTAACCATGACGCTCTCATGGCACGCGAGGATGGCCGTTACCGCTCCTTTGTCATGACGGAGACCAACCTCGGCTCGGAGCAGCAGGTATGACCGACACAACCGTCGAACCGGACTCAGAGCAGCCCGAGGGACCGACCGCGCGCAAGTCGCTCCGCGAGCGGGAAGCCGAACTGAACGCACGTGCCAGTCTGCTCGACACCGAAGTTGAACTGACCTTCTGGGAGACCGTGAGGGTAATCGCTCGTACATGGGCGTTCATCCGCTATTTCAAAGGCCGGTTTGCCGTCAAGTGGGTACTAAATCTTGGCGCGTTGATGTTTCCCGTGTTTGTGCTGCCTTGGGGCGTAAAGATTGTTGTCGACCACGTCGTGCTCGGCCGCGAAATCGCCGGTACCCAGGGTTACCCGGGCTGGCTCCACCCGCTCATTCTATGGTTCCAGGGCATGCCGCCCATGGAGATCATGGGCTGGTTGACCTTGATTGGGATCACGTTGGTAGTTCTGGTTGGCGCGTACGGCCCTGGCGCGGCAAATGACACCACCGACGGCGGCATGGCAGAAGGCCAGGACACCGCAACCAAACAAGAGAACCTAACCCACGGCGGGCACAGCTTCGCGGGCGGCTTGTGGGGATACTTCGAGTACAAGATCAACTCGCGCCTCACCCAATCCGTTAACCACTTGATCCGGACAAAGCTCTTTGAGCGCATCAAGTCGCTACCAATGACTATGCTCGATGACCAGCGGATAGGTGATTCGGTATATCGGGTCATGTACGACGCACCTTCGATCAACCAAATTTTTTACGAGGTCATCAACCGCCCGACACTATCGACAGCCGTATTCCTTGCTGCGATGTACAACCTCGCAAGCGCATACCCCCATGTACCAGAAGTCATCTGGTTCACCGCACTGCTGTTTCCGATGTACCTGTTCATCACTATTCCTTTCAGCGGCATGGTGCGACGCCGGCATCAGGCGAGTCGGGCCGCCGGCACGATCGTAACGAGCACCATCGAAGAAGGCATGGACAACGTTCTCGCGGTTCAGAGCCTTGGCGGCAACAAGAAGGAGAAGGAGCGCTTTGGAGACGACAGTGACGAGTCATTCAAGCGTTTCCGCGGCACGGTCATCATGGATATTGTCATTGGCCAGGCGACCGGTCTTGCCCACACCCTGATCATCACGCTGGTGTTCTTCTTCATCATAAGCAACGTCATCGACGGCAAGCTGACCCCGGGCGACTTCGGTGCGCTGTTCTTCTACTACGGNTGGATGCGTGGGCCGATTATCTCGCTGTCCACTTTGTGGATTCACCTACAGAGCTTCAGTGCGGGCATGCGCCGNGTATTTGCGCTGATGGACCTGCCTCANGAAGTGGACATTGGAGGCAAGGAATTGCCCCCTGTCGAGAAAGGCGTTGAGTTCCGCGGAGCGGGGCTTGTTTACCCTGATGGGCGGCGCGCGCTCAGCGATATTAATTTGACAGCAAACGTCGGCCAAATAATTGCCTTTGCNGGACCAACCGGAGCTGGCAAAACCTCCCTCGCNTACCTGCTGCCACGCTACCACATGGCCACCGAGGGCGAGGTGCTGGTGGACGGTCACAACGTCAACGATTTGACCATGCAAAGTCTGCGCAATCAGATAACCTATGTCTTCCAGGAAAATCAGCTGTTCTCTGACTCGATCATCGACAACATTCGCTTCGGCAAGCCGGACGCTACCCAAAACGAGGTCGAGCGCGTGGCCCGAATTGCCGGCGCGCATAACTTCATCTCCGAGTTGCCCGAGGGCTACGACACCAAACTCGGAACAACAAGCAGCAAACTCTCAGTNGGGCAGAAGCAGCGGATTTCGATCGCACGTGGCCTGATGCGCGAGTCAAAGATCCTGATTCTTGATGAGCCAACCTCTGCGCTCGACCCCGAAACCGAAGAGTATTTGGTGCAATCATTACATGAGGCAGCTAGGGACCGGCTGGTTTTGATTATTGCTCACCGCCTCTCGACGATCCGGCAGGCAAGCCACATCGTGTTCTTAGAGGACGGTTACATCCGCGAGCAGGGTTCCCATNAAGAACTCATGGCNATCGANGACGGACACTACCGAGAGTTTGTGGATCTGCAAACCACCAGCACTTGAACTGGCGTTAAGCGCTCTTTGACCCCGAAGCCAATTCCGCATCGAGGGCGCACGTTGACTGCATACTTATCCAGCATCGCGGACTTACTCAATGCANTCNCCAAATCAGACACGNGGGCTTCCTCGGGACGGTTGTTCGAACGTCGGAGAGAGGCTTGATAANCTCNATCAGNACCTCACCNAAACCCTGCTGGNTCCACTCGACCAAACTCCGTGGCCAGGTAGCCCGGCCGCTTTGCAATCCAGAGGGAACTAGGCTTTTGGTACAACCTCGGTAGGCCTTGCGAGCAAACCCCGCTGCGCCAGCCGGANAGCCACCNCGCACCCCANGACGACGACCGCTATGACGCCGATTCCAAGCAGGGTCAGCATCTGCCGTTCTCCAATTGAGTCCGCAAGAAAGCCAAACGGCAGGGACATGGTACTTTGCAAACCCCAGGCAAGCATCGTGAGCGACATGACCCTACCGTAGTAGCCAGGCGCGATGTTCGACATGATGAGCGCGTTGTTGACCAGCATAAAACCTGAAAGACCTGGCCCCATCAGAAACACAGCAAAAAGCACACCGTTAAAAGTCTCTGCGCGGGCTAGAAGCANGAAGCCGATACCCAACAAGATGCCGCAGCCCAGCATCGCTGGCCAGGCCCAACGAGTCCCTACAATCGATGTAAGAGGCAAGGCAACAATCAGCGCCCCAACGGCATTGATCGTCAGTACGAAACCCACCTCCGTGGTTGCGCGACCCAGGTGCCGCTCCAGGAACGCTGGCAACACTATCTGCCACATGAAACCCAGCACGACGATCGCCACAAGCAGGACCATCAGCGTTCGGATCGGCGCGCTACCAGCTACGTACCGCAGCCCGGCAAGCAGTTCCTCGCCGACGCTATTACGCTCATCTTTCGGCTTCGCCTGGGTTGCCGGCAGCAGCCAAACCGCAAATATCACTGCGATGAAGAGCAGACCCATGAANATGTAAGCNCCCCCCGCACCGATTGCAGTNACACCAAGCATCGTCCCCGCGATAAGGGGACCCGCCACCCTGCTGCCGTTGGCCGCAAGCTGCGAGAGCGCGACCGCATTTGGCAGGATCTTCTGNGGCACCATCTCCCCAACCCANGCTTGCTGCGCTGGACTCAGAAAAGCAAACACCAATCCCATCACGGCGGTGAGCAGGACCAGCAAGGGGAGCGTCAGGAGCTCGAGAAAAATCAGTGCCCCCGTGACAAAAAACGAAAGCGCAACAATCGTCTGGCCCCAGAACAGCATGGGCTTCTTGGAAACCCGGTCAGCGACAACCCCACCAAACGGACCAAGCACCAGCATGCTGACACCGACGCCCAGATGGACCACACCCACCGCACTGTTGGTGCCACCCAATTCGAACGCCACGACCGACTGTACCGTCCACTGCATCATGAACGCGAGCATAGAGAACACTGAACCGATGAACAGCAGCCGGTATTGAGGGTTGGAAAGCGCCTGGAACGTGGTTCTGAACCATTGCTGGTACCAGTTCATAGCGCTACTTCCTGGTGGCACAGAATACCGGGCGGTAGGAGGCCGCCATCGAGCGTGAAATAGGGGAACCTCGTCATGGGTTAAGCACTGTCGATTTCGGGGCGCACGATGCCCTTTGGCAACGCTGATTCTACATCGCATAAGGAACCACCTGACCTCGCCTTTACCCAGTCGTCCCTTACACTTCGGGACGACGCCTGGCACAGCTTGTCGTCAGTTTGCTGCTGCTCCCGTATCGAAAGGCGACTCGCACGCGGCCCGTGCAACATTAGCGCAGAGCGNCATGGCCCGGATCACGTTGGGAGCGGGCTCACACCAGTAGCCGGGCAGAAGACCCGCGCTTTGCGCGCAAGGCGAATAGGCCAGTTGTTCCTGCAGCGGCGCGAACCGTGCATCAATACCTCGCCCGTTGGGCCTTGGATCCACCCTGTATCACCCAAGACACGCAAGTTAGACCGTGTTGACTCCATAGAGACCGCCCGACAGCAATCGTTGCTCAGTCTCTAATAGCTGAGCGTGGCCACTGGCTCGCATAAGGGCGGCGAGCAAATAGCTCTTGGTGAAACAAAACCTCGTTCCTTCGCGAAGCACCTCGTACGTTTTGCATTGAGCGCATCGTCCTGCACGTCCGTGGAGTGCCTGATCCGATCTTCAACCAAGTCATAAAACTCTCGGGCCACCGCTTCGGGCCNCGTACCCGCTTTGAGATCACCTGCCAGCCGGNGCACGTGCGGGTGCTACCAATTGACGTAGGTCGATGAAGCACGGAANCTCCGGATTACAGCAATANCTGAGCCAAGCAAATCAGTGCTGCGTAGGAACCCGGCAGGTTTCCAGTCGCGGTGCCGCGTCGCACCCAAACCCTAGCTGCTCAGCGCCGCAATAACTTCANCAACAATTGCGTCCGCCTTCTCGTACATCTGCGGGTCATCGGCATCCTGAATCGGGTGTGGCACCAGTACCCGTTTTGCGTCGGGCATACCGAGCGCCGTTGCCTGGATCTTACCCGCGTCATCAAACTCCGTTGAGGCGATCGAGACCGAAGGCTTGCCCTGTGTTTCAAACCAAACCGTGTCATGCAAACTGCACGACGTACATGAACCTCAATCCGCTAGCGCCGNAACGACAAAATCATTGTTCTGCTTGATCTCGGTCCGCAGTCCAATNGGCGCCGGCTTGGAGAAAGTGGGCTTCATGTACCGAGTGACCTCGACGCCTGGCAGGCGTTGTTCGAACGCTTCCTGAAGCCGGTCCAACAACACGTCGCCGCGCCGTTTGGATATGTCGAGAAAAGCAACGCGACCTTTCAGCACGGCGGGTCGCTGCGTGATCTGGCGCGATACGGGTACTTCTTCATTGCTGGGGTCCAGCAGAGTAAGTGCCATCCTGTACTCCTGTGATGTCTGCCCGTGCACGGCAGATGTCGTTATACCTCAATCCTACGTGAAACCGGGAGAGAGCCAATCGCCCGAGGTATCCAGCCGTGGAAGAAGGCTGTGCACTTGCCTGCCTCGCTGCCTGCGACGACGATTTCGATCTCGTCATCACTGCCAAATTTCGGGACGCGCTCATCGAGTTCTACATCACTGAGCGCAGCAAACTGCTCCGGGCTGAGACCAGGCTTACCACCCAGTTCGCGCACGGACTTTGCGCTTGCCTCCTGCATGCGCCGCCGCACGTCGTCTTTGCTGTAATTGTCGCGGGCAAACGTGTCGACGTGCTCCGGGGAGATCACCATCAGACACTGCGAAAACCCGTAAGCTCTCGCATTGAGCATGGTGGTAGTCGCCGCACCGATGCTACCTGCAAGCGAATGCCCACCGAGCGACTGCTCATCCATGATGAGCGTAGGTCCGCCGGACACCGCAAACACAGTCACGACTGACTCTTGTGGCCCAAAGCCGCGATCCACGTGCTGCGCGTCCCAGCATGAGCGCTCTTCCCATTCGGGAAAACACATCGTGTATTTGAGCGGGTTGGAGAAAGTTGACCGCTCGGTACCGCCGGGCTTTGCCCCGCCTACATTGCGGATCACAAGGCGCAGCGCGCGCCCGATCGTAGCGTTCGCGCGGTTGCCCTGACCCAGCGCACCAAGACCCATGTTCATATCGAGCATGTGGCGGATCGGGCCATTTACCACCAGCACAGGGCTTGCACCCATCGTCGTCGCCATGACGCCATGGATGTTGAACTCATCCGTGCAAACGGCATCCACCGCAGCGATCACCACAGGTAGGTATTCCGGCCTGCAGCCGGCCAGTACGCAGTTGATCGCGATCTTCTCGATAGTCACTTTCGCCATGTTGGGTGGCATGACCGCAACTAATTCCTGAGGGTCGCGGCTCGTGCCAGCCAGCATGCGCAGCACGCGTTCGGGCGTCGGAGAGACCACAGGTAGCCCATCCGTGAAACCCTGATCGAACATAAACTCGAACTCGTCGTCCTGACTGCCAAGTTCCATTTTTCGGGCCCTAATTGGGCTGTTGTCAGCCTCGGCCTGCAGGCGCTCAGCATGGATGGGATCGACCGAGAGCGAACCGCAGCCGGGGCGCCATTTCGGCAGCGCCGGCCAGTCGACCGGGCATTCTGCAGTGACAAACGTTCGCTGCAGATCGCTGATAACGTCCTGCCAATCCTCCCGCACAAANCCTACATGAGCTGCCTGGGTCTCACCTGCCTGCCCCACTATGACAAGTGTAGGGACTGTCTCAATATCNGTCTCGAACGAAACGGNAAGCTCACTGTCATCCAGCAGGCTGAACGGCGGGCTGAACTCGTCCAGAAGNACAGCATTGCCGTCCGTAGTTTGCCCAATCACATGAAAATCGACGGTGCCGGCAAAAGTCTCGTACATCGCTGCGAGCACAGGCATGACCGTCCGGCAGGTCTCGCAGTCTTCTTTGACAAAGCACACGATCGCCGGTGCGTTGCCGACAAACGCGACGTTCTCCCCGGCCTGATTGGCCAGGGAGAACGCTGGCACGGCAAACGCCGGCTTCATTCGCCCTGCTTGTCGAAGTCGCTGGCATCGTGACGCTCGGCCATGCCNCTCTTGCTTGCGCGATTCACGCGGCGGCCGCGCTTCACAGCCGGACGGTTGTGTACTTCGGTCGCCCAGCGCACAACGTTTGTGTACGAGTCCACTTGCAGGAATTCCCTGGAATCATAGAGACCGGTGAGCACCAACTGCCCGTACCATGGATAGGTAGCGAAGTCGGCGATCGTGAGTTCGTTCCCCGCGAGAAATTCGCGGTCGGCCAGGTTGCGATCCAGCACGTCAAGCTGGCGCTTGATTTCCATTGCGTAACGATCGATTGGGTACTGCCACTTTTCCGGGGCATAGGCATAAAAGTGACCAAAGCCGCCTCCGAGATATGGCGCACTACCCATCTGCCACATGAGCCACGACATTGCTTCGGCACGTGCCGCGCCACTTTCCGGCAGAAAGGCACCAAACTTCTCAGCCAGGTAGATCAGAATTGCGCCGGATTCGAAGACCCGCGTATGGGGTTCGGTGCTTCGATCAAGCAGCGCAGGGATTTTGGAGTTGGGGTTGATGTCCACAAAACCGCTGCTGAACTGATCACCCTGACCAATGTTAATGAGCCACGCGTCGTACTCAGCGCCCTCATGACCAAGGTCCAAGAGTTCCTCAAGCATAATGGTGACCTTCACACCGTTGGGCGTGCCCAGCGAATGCAACTGCAAAGGATGTTCGCCAACCGGCAAGTCCTTGTCGTGCGTCGAACCGGCAATAGGTCGATTGATGTTTGCAAATCGTCCGCCGCTCTCTTGCTCCCATGTCCAAACTGCAGGGGGTGTATAAGTATCAGCCATGTTTCTCGCCTTTTTCTCCATTGGGTGCAGGTCGAGCTTTTCGACCAGAGGTGCAAAGCTGCAGACTCTATCTCACTAGCGGTTTGAATGAGAGCAGGCGTGCGACGCGAGCTGAGTCCTCGGTGCGCTTGCACTTGGCACCAGCGCGGACCTTCTCCACGCTATAAGCCACTCCAAGCTAACCGCCAACCCGCTTTGAAGAACCGATGCAGCTACCGACGCGAACTGCTGCAATATTCAGTCGGCGCCCGATTATGCGCAAGGCAATCCAGAGCTGACCCGCTCAGCGTTCTCCTCGCCTGAGTTCGCAGCGTCTCCACCGCCGATTATCTAATTCGCTGGAAAGCCGCCTCACCGTGTTCCGCTGCGATCGCTTCACCCAGTTCGCTGGCGCTCAGCATGCCATGCCGCACCTTGCCCTCGTCCACATCGAACGGCAGATTGGCAAATGGCCCAAACGACATCGCACCCTGCACCACGGCTTCAATCTCGTCAGTGCGCGCCGCACTCATACCAAATTGACCAAGATGTACCGGCAGGCCAACTTGCGTGAAGAACTCACCTACACGGCGGGCCTCTTCGGGCTGTTCTTCCATCATCAGTTGAGCCAACACGCCCATTGCCACCATTTCACCATGCAGGAAGTTCTCTTCGACCTCCGGTAGCACCGTGTAGCCCTGGGCGAAACCATGCGCGCCCGCAAGCCCACCACTTTCAAAACCAATCCCGGACAGCAGCGTGTTCGCTTCCACCACGTTTTCTAGGGCCTGACTGACCTTGCCCTCACGGACGCTCTCACATGCCTCAACCCCGTCTGCATAGAGTGTGCGTGCACAGAGTTCACCAATTGCGGCCCCCGTCAGCGTCGGGCGCGTGCCAAGCACCGTGCGTGCTGCAGGGTTCTGCGCGCAAACCTTGGCTTCGTACCAGGTCGCCATCGCATCACCAATCCCAGCGACGAGATAGCGTTCATCAGCGGCAGCAATAACCTGAGTGTCGACAACCACCGCGATTGGATTGTTGGGAAAGAACTCAGCACCCGACATCACACCGTCTTCGGTATAGATCACCGAGAGCGCAGAGCACGGCGCATCGTTCGACGCCAGCGTGGGGATAATCACCACCGGCACCCCGAGGCGTTCAGCAATACACTTGCCGGCATCGACACACTTGCCGCCACCAACCGCGAGCAGCACCCCCACCTCCTGCGCAGCAAGATCGGCAACCCGCGCTTCAATCTCGGTCAAGGAACTCTCACCGCCAAATACGGCCTTGACGATCGCGACTCCGGCGGACTCAATCGCTTGTGCCACGGTTGCACCTTCAGCACCATGTCCGCGCCGCGAGGCCAAGACACCCGCCTTCGAAAACCCCAACTGGTTGACCAACGGGCCCACCGAGCTCAAAACGCCTGGGCCCTGAATGTACTTCGTGGGCGCAATCATCACACGTACGGTCGGATCGTCATTGCTTGCGTAGATGGATGCGGGTTGGAATGGTTTGTTCATGATCTGCTCCCCTTGATCTGCAGTGCCTTCGGTATTGGCCAAATGTACTATGCGCCTGAAACAGCGCCAGAGTCCTTCAGTGCGCTGACTTCCGAAATCGTAAATCCCGCCGCGGTCAGCACGGCTTCTGTATGTTCACCCACGTGGGCAAAACCAGCGGTCAGCGCGGCGCCGCCCTCAGACAGTTGAAAACCCGTAGTCCCGAGCGTGACCGGCCCTTCGTGGGTATCCACTGTCTGCATGTAATTGCGGGCAGCCAGCTGCTCGTGCGTCACAGCTTCACCGACATTCTGAATCTGCGCACACGGTACGTCGTGTTCCCGCAGTCTTGCCTCCCAGCTATCGGCATCAGCTGATGCAAATGCAGCGTAGATGATCTCGTTCAGTGCCGGCTCGTTCTCGATGCGTGCTGGCCAGTCGGCAAACCGCCGATCTTCGAGCACGTCAGCCCTGTCGATCGCGTGCATCAAAGCAACAAACTGCTTCTCATTGTTGGCGGCGAGCAACAGATAGCCACCCTTGACAGGAAACAGGTCCGCCGTTGGCAGGCCGCTGATCGCTCGGTTTCCGGACTGGCCCGGGACCTTGCCCGTCATCGTATAACTGCCCACCGCCGGCGCCTGCATGGTCAGTGCCGAGTCGTACATGGCGACATCAACCAGCTGCCCTTCTCCAGTATGGGTGCGTTGAAATAGTGCTGACGACACTGCAAAGGCGGCAGTCATGCCCGCGGTAGCATCGCAGACCGCAAAACCGGCACGAACCGGTCCGGTAGTCTCATGCCCGGTCACTGACATGATGCCCGAGAGCGCCTGAATCTTGCCGTCATAGGCCGGGTCGTCAGAGAGCGGTCCTTCGCGACCAAAACCTGAAACACAGCAGTAAATGAGCCTTGGGTTCACAGCTTTCAGCGCATCATAACCAATGCCGAGGCGATCCATGACGCCCGCCCTGAAGTTCTCCATGACTACATCGCATTCGGCAACGAGCCGTTTTACAACATTCACCGCCTCAGGATGTTTCAGATCCATTGCAATGTTCTTCTTGCCCGCATTGATGGCAATCCACCCGGGCGAGGTACTTCCCTCGGCCTGCCTACCCCGCATGTCTTCACCACCGGGTCGCTCCACCTTGATGACTTCCGCTCCAAGCAGCGCGAGCTGATAACTCGCAAGCGGACCGGCAAAGACCTGGGTGAAGTCAAGAATCCGAACCCCTTCAAATGGGCGCTTCATGAGGTATCCCGCACGGCCTGGGTATTGTCGCGGACCTTCTGGCCGACTTCTTTGATCCTGTCGAAATCAGCCCGCCGCTGGGCCAGCTCGTCTGTTGGAATGCGATCAACATTCTGGAAGTCGAGTTTCCACTCCGGGTCTTCGGACCAGCGCTGCGGAGACTGCACAGTCGTGCGCGACTCCGGGGCGGTTTCAAGCACCTTGAACGCGAGTTCCAACGTAGCCGACTGGGATTCCGTATCGTTCGGTTTGCCCGCAGAATTGCCAAGCGGAAAGTCGCTGAAGAGAAAACGGGGCACGCCGCAATACTCAACAATGTCCTTGGCGCTTCCCATGATCACGGTCGGGATGCCCCGCGCTTCGAGGTACCGCGCAGTCAGACCAACGGTCTGATGGCAGACTGGTCAGTTCGGAACCAGCAGCGCAACATCCGCATTATCTTCGCGGGTGATCTTCCAAACGTCTGCGCAATCCTGCTCGATCGTTGTCTTGTGGCTTCGGTTCGTGGGTGTCCCAATGAAACGCTCCGTCAGACCCCCAATCCGTCCCGCAGCCAGGGCATTACGCAATGCAGGCAGCGGGAAGAACGTATTCATGTCTTCCGCAGTTGTGTACTTGCGGTCTATGCCGATGTGGCTGACGCCAAGAAACCTGTCTTCGGCCGTATAATCACTGAATACATTGTAGAACTTAGCTGCGGCATTGTACTTCGCGCGCGGTCCCTGATCGCCAGCGCCTACTTTGTATGGCGCAGCAGTCGTCACCAACATCAGCTTGGATGTGGAAAGGGGTTTGGCAAGCGACGTAAACGGTACGTCAGCATAGTTGGCCCATCGGTAGGGATTGCCATAGCCGAGCGCGAGGTAATAGTCGGTCAGACGCTGCATATACGGGACCGGACGATCGTGCGGCTCAGCGAAGCCAAGGGAATCGTCACTCATAAAGGGCACTCCTTTTGCTCGGCAGAGTATATCCGTCCGCACGCCNCTACGGGTCATCNAACGGATGACGCCAATTCCGCATCCGGACCTAACCGCGAAGCTGCCTCACCATGGAGAAGTTCCAGCGATGTTGAAGAACTCGTAGTCTAATTTGACGCAATTAGTATGACCGCGCCTCAATCAAACTGTGCAAAAGCCCCTTGCCCCCAGGACATGGGCGCAACCGGTGCCTTCACTCTGAAAGGCAGCTGGCACTGCCCACGAAAAAACTAAACAACAAGCAGTGTTTCGTGTCTTACCGATTATCATTTAGGAACTGCGTGTGAGCCACACGCATTACCNATTCGTATTNATGTCCCTCANAACCCCATGTNAAANCACNGTTCGCATTGGATTGGNCATGACNTCAGTCGGGGTTGACGCGCTNACAACCTTGCGCGAGCCTGCGGAGCCCAACAAACACAGAAGAGGACGCCCACATGATAGTAGTCAACGGCATATTCGAAACCGATGCCGACAGCATTGACGCCATTCGCTCAGCGCTGGCGGAGATGGAGGTCGCCTGCAAAGCCGAGAACGGCTGTCACGACTACACATTCAGTGTCGAAGTGAACAACACGAATGTCATTCGACTCACGGAGAAGTGGGACGACATCGACGCGCTCAGCGAGCATTTCAAACAACCCCACATGTCGATCCTGCGGGATGCCATGTCGAAGCATCCCCCAAAGTCTTCACAGGTGTCGTTCTTCGAAGCAACAGAGATCGAACCGCCTCGGTAGGCGCCTCCAAATATGGAGCACAATCGAGTAAAGCGGCCAAATGAAGAAGGGCATTACCCTCGACGGGAACACTCACGGAAGCTCCTGTATCGGTCAGACAGAGTTGACGAACAGATGCACGGGTTGGCAAACATGCCAAGGTGCTGACGGTTGTGGAGCAGGGCAGGACCGTCGAGGGCATCAAAATCGTACGCGAGAAGTATGGTCTTGGCCTAAAAGAAGCCAACGGTGCGTTTGATTCGATATGGCCGAGTCCGGCGTCACGCCATCGACCAATGGCGGTGGCAAGGTCATCTGATTTCTGCTGGCCTCCGTGGTCGCGGCAGCGTTTTGTTCTATGACACTTGGATTAATCGAGTAGGCGTACAGCCAAAGTCAGTGGTCACGATCCATGGCTGCCCGGGTCGGGGCCTGACCAGGTATAAACTCCCTAAAACAACAACCCAGTAAGCGCACCATGCTTTTCTACGACGACCTCCACCAGTACCTCGACGACCAGATCGCAAAACTGCAGACTTTGAAGTCAGCCGACATGCCCAATGAGGGCGTAATCCTTGAGGTGCTCGGACCGGCTAATGATCAGAACATTGAAAGCAATCCCGGTGGCCACTCTGTCACCCAGCGGGTTGATGAGCTGCGAATCGACCATCAGGGGATTCTAGGTGACCGGCACCGGGGCTTGACCCGCAGCTCCAGATCCCGAGAGTACCCGCTGTACCATCGCACCCACTCGCAGATCGTTAATCGACGTCAACTGATGGTTGTATCGGAGGACGAGTGCACAGCCCTGACTAAAGCGCTGGGAGTCAAGATCACGCCAGAACTGCTGGGTGCGAACCTAGTCATCCGCAGTACCGGAGAGACGCCGTTCTATCTCTCGGATCTGCCTGTGAATAGCTATTTCGTGATCTCCGGTGCCGGAGCATCCGAACCTGCCGTGCCACCACTCGCGACCCTCGTTCACTACGTCCAGCAGAAGGGTTGCAGTCTTACGGGCAGCGCCGTTGCCAAGACGCATAGCGATCCCGAACTGGTACGCCGCTTTGTCGAAGTTTCAGAAAATCGCCGCGGCATTCTCTGCAGCGTCGAGCACCCAGTTGAGGAGGCCGTGGCGCTGAGGGCCGGGCAACATGTGTTCTTCCGGTTCCCGATGGGCAGCTGTTACTGAGTCCCTCCATTCCCATCCAGGCGCAGGCTGATCAAACGAGAATGTACGATCTTCGTCGTCTCGACCTCGTATGTCTCCGCCCAGTTAGGCAGCTCGAAGTACATTTCCAGGCGGTTATTTCCCACGTAGGAGAAGTAGACAGAGCACTGGCTCGTCTGGTCAAGGTATGCATCTATGCGTACCTAATGTTTGTGCAGCGCCGTCCAGACATCGCAAATATCGCGGTTAGCTCTCCATCCTGAACGCGATGTGAACGAGCGGCGAGACGCCGCTCGCGGGCTTTGTACCCACCATCCTCATCGAGAGAACAGCTCTATCGCGTGACCGGTTTCTTGCAGGTTTAGGAACACACCGCCGTAGTCCAGGTCAATTTCCAANACCTTGAACCCCTGCGCATCCTCATGGAACTGTGACATCGCCTCAATATCGTTAGCAGTGAAAGCGGAATAGCCAATCCCATCAATCTTCACCAATATCTGGTTTCCCCAACTAATCTCACAAGCGCTATGCTCACCAGAGCGCGGCACAGACATCCAAGTCGAGGACAAATCATGCCAGCAAACACCGGGCAGACGGCGCCAAATGACCAGTGGCTGGACCTGCTGCATGAGGACGCCCTCGAGCCAGACCTGCCCATCATCGATCCCCACCATCACCTATGGATACGCAACGGGTACACATATCTGTTGCCCGAGCTGGTTGCGGATCTCGCCAGTGGCCACAACGTCGTTGCGACGGTGTTTGCCGAATGCCACTCCATGTACCGCGCCGCGGGTCCGGAAGCAGAACGCTCCCTCGGCGAAACCGAGTTTGTGAACGGCCAGGCTGCGATGAGCGCCAGCGGCGAGTTCGGAGCAACACGTGCTTGTGATGTAATGTTTGGCAACGTCGATCTGACCCTAGGATCGAGGTTAGAGCCGCTGCTACAGCAACACATCGAAGCGGCCGGCGGACGTTTCCGCGGCGTACGTATCTCCTGCGGTTGGGACGAGGACGAGCGGATTCACAATGTCGGGGCACGCGCAGAACTGCTTCGCGACCCAATGGTCCGTGAGGGCGTCAGCGCGGTCCGCAAGCTTAGTCTCTCCCTCGACATCTGGCTCTACCATCCGCAACTCGATGAGGTGGCCGAGTTGGCGGACGCGTTTCCTGATCTGAGCATTGTTTTAAATCATGTGGGCAGTCCCATCCTGGGCGGGCCCTATCGCGGTCGCACCGATGAGGTATTTGCCGACTGGAGCACACGCATCCGCCAGGTCGGACAGCGGCAAAACGTGTTCGTCAAGCTTGGCGCCCTACCCATCCGTATGCCTAGCTTCATGGGCGATCGAAGTAGTCCGCCCGGCTCAAAAGAAGTGGCGGACGCCTGGCGTCCGTGGCTCGAGACCTGCATTGAAGCGTTTGGCCCAGACCGCTCCATGTATGAGTCCAACTTCCCAGTGCAGAAACGCTGGTGCAGCTACCAGGTGTGCTGGAATGCGTTTAAGCGGATCTCGGCAGGAGCATCGGACGAAGAAAAGGCTGATCTGTTTCACAGAACCGCAGCGCGAGCATATCGAGTAGGACTGGCAGCCGTTTGATATTCCATGTCTGGTATTTACTCTAAGCCCTAGCGATGGAAATCCTTGCGCACCGACGAGCTGCGCGTCAGGTTGATCGGTTGCCAGTGGCAATCCTGAAGCGTTACGAGAAGTGGGAGTACATCGTTCGGGGTTCTTGGCCTGNAGGAATTCGGGCAATCTGTGGGTTTCGAGACGAGGCGCTTGCCCGGAGGCTCATAGGCCAACATGTTCCCACCTGAGTAATTGTGGGCGTCATGCCGGCTAACGCAACTATCTGGTTTCACTTCACNGCCCTCCGGCCAAGGCNCAAGATGCAGACTTTGCGCATGGGTTCGAACGGGTTTCATTTTGACATTCTACTCTGTCTGGATTTCTGAGGAGGTTGCGGTCGACAAGCCGTAGTATCGCGAGTTGTTGATTCGCACTGCAGTGGCCGGCAGGTGCAACATATATGTCAGCAAATAAAAAGGAATCGGGGCTTGCTGACAGACTTTTCATAGAGGCCCCTGCAAGAAACGAGAGGGGACCGATGCCCCATCCTCTTTCTAGCCCGTGATGCAAGTTGCACCAAGGCAATCAGCGTCCTCCTCAAACTCCTCGTTCTCGCCAGTTCATCGTCAAAGCTTCACCGATGGCCTCGCGTTGACCCCGGTAGGGATCAGTCAAAAGCCGGAACTCATCATCAAGCGACATCGTGAGACGTTCATCCATCCGATACTCTGGCCACCCCGGGTTGCCCGTCGCTGCGAACTGAACCCAGGCCTTGCGCATATTCGCTGCCACCCTATCCGGAGAGCGCAGGCCGGCAAGCGCGCCAAACGGGACGCCGTTACCGAACACAGCAACATCCATGGCATGTGTGGCCCCCAACAGCTGTGACTCCCAATCAAAGCGATACATGAACGTACGCCCACTGTGGCCTTCAGCAATGCGGATGCTGGGCACGAGGAACCATATGTCGCCAAGCAGGGCAGTCTCGGCATCGTCCTCATCCAGATCCGGGCGCTCCGTGCGGTAAGCGGCAAACAGGGCATCTCGGTCAGCGCCTGCTGCCTCAATCAGCTGTGCCGCGCGGTGATGAAAAGGGGAGTCCGTCGAGCCCATGAGCAGCGTGGCGAAAAGCCTGAACTCATCCCTGCAGGTACCGATCAGGTAGTCGATGTCGGCACCTGCACCCGCATGCGTCACATCGACAGGGTGTAGCGGCATTGCCGCTGATAGCACGGGCGTATAAACCTGAGGGCGGGCGTATTCGCTTGCCTGCAAGCCAGCATAGATTTCTGAAAACTGAGTCCACGGTACCGCTCGCAATGCATCAAGGTCCCCCGCTTTGATCCCGAGCGCACTCAGAGCTAGCGCGGTGATCGCGCTCGCGGCCTCAGGATATTGGGCAGAGTGACCGCCACTTTGCGGAATGACACGATGCACGAGGCCGCTGGACGCAGGGGTGGCTACTAGCGCCTGGGTTGCGGCGCCGCCGCCGGATTCTCCAAACAGGGTGACCTTGCCAGGGTCGCCCCCGAACGCGCGGGCATTGGCCTGAACCCAGCGAAGGACCTCAATAAGATCTTCGATACCCAGGTTCCCAGGGCCCACGCCTTCTGAAAAATGCTCGGGCAGGTAGAGATACCCCTCAGCGCCCAGGCGGCGGTTACAGGTAATGAGCACCACCCCTTCTTTGGCAAAGTGGGTGCCTTCGTAGATTGGGCTTGCGCCGCTGCCGGTTACCTGGCCGCCGCCATGAGCCCAGACCATCACCGGAAGGCCACCTGTGCCCGGATCAGGGGTCCAGACATTGACCGAAAGGCAGTCCTCGCCTTCAGCAGGCACATCGCCAAGGAAGCCAGGGCCGGTCTGCGGGCAGATCGGGCCATACGCCGTTGCCCGACGGAGTCCGGACCAGGGTTTGCTTGGCACGGGCAACAAAAAACGGTTCGCACCGAAGGGCGGCTCGGCATAAGGAATGCCGAGAAACCGGTGTACGCCGTCAACGATTTGCCCTTCAATCTCACCCGTCTGAAGACGAACCCGCGACGTCCCGCTGATGTCAGGCCCGCCTCCACACCCGACAACTGCCGCTGCCCCCATCAGGCCAATGAATTCACGTCTATGCATAACGTGATGATAGGGTATTTGGTCCGCTTACCTGGGGAGCCGACATGAACATAGATTTCCACTTCCACATGATTCCGAAGTTCTTTCTGGACGAACTGAGCGACTCCAACCCATGGGGAAAGTCCGTAGAAACCGAGGGGGATCGACTCTTCATGCGCATGGGTCCAATCCGGTTTCCTATGGATCCGGATCACTATGACGCAGGGGCCATACTTGCCGCGATGGATCAGATGCGTATCGACGTTGCGGCGATCAGCCCGTCCCCTATGTTGTTCCACAGCCATCTGCCCAGCGAAGTGGTCGCGCCGTTGCACCGGCGGGTCAACGACCACCTGGCAATGATGGCCGCCACATACCCGGACCGATTCAGGCCACTGGGCATACTGCCAATGCAGTCGCCTGAGCTGGCGGTGGCAGAGGCAGAACGTGTGCTATCCGACGGGCTCTCAGGCATAGAGGTCGAAACCAACATTGCAGGGCTCGCCCTGTCAGATGCGTCCCTTTGGCCCGTTTACGAGACGATCGAGCGCCTGGGCGGCGTTGTATTCCTACACCCGGCTGGCATCCTTGGCATGGACCGGCTGCGGGAATACTACCTGAGCAACCTGATCGGCAACCCTACCGATACCTCTGCCGCAGCTGCGCAGTTAATCTTCGGCGGCGTGCTGAACCAGTTTCCCAAACTCGAGATCGTGCTACCGCACGGGGGTGGTTCGACTCCAGCGCTTTGCGGACGCTGGGATCACGGTGCACAGGTACGACCAGAGCTCGACCACATGGAACAGATGCCTTCGGAACTCGTCAGGCGCTTTCACTTTGACAGTCTCACCCATTCAGACGCAGCGCTATCCCTTCTGCTAGAAGTAGCCGGCAGCGAACGTGTCGTACTGGGTTCGGACCATCCGTATGACATGGGCCAGACTGACCCCGTTGGCCAGATTGAAAAACGCGCGGACCTTTCAGAGGCGGATCGAATCGCCATTCTGGGGGGCAATGCCGCGCTCCTGCTGGGGATCAACCCCGTGGATGGACACTGAACCATGGCAGCGAAGACTGAGTCTGTGGGCTCTGCTCCGCGCGGGGCGGTGGATGGACTGGTCAAAGGGATGCCCAACGATCTAGCCACCGTCCCGATCGACACCATTGCGCAAATGGGATGGAACCTGCTCACTGGGGACGTGTCGTTACCGAGCGCGGTCCTGCATGCAGCGGCGATCGAGCACAACATCCGCTGGATGCAGCACTACGTAGGCACCCTTGGGGCGCACCTCGCTCCACACGGCAAAACAACAATGGCTCCTGTGCTAATGAACCGCCAGCTTGCCGCGGGAGCCTGGGGCATGACCGCCGCCACCATGCAGCAGGTGCGCGTCATGCGCGAGTCTTCGATCACCCGTATTCTGCTGGCAAATCAACTCCTGCAGGTGATTGAGATTCGCTACATCTGCAGCGAGCTGAACGACCCTACGTTCGAGTTTTACTGTCTCGTTGATTCGATAGCCGGCTGCCGACTGCTGGCTAGGCACCTGCGCCAATTTCGCGCCCCGCGCCCACTCGACGTACTGATCGAATTGGGAATAGCCGGGCGACGTACCGGCTGCCGCAGCGCGTCAGAGGCAACCCAGCTTGCGGCGGAAATAGACCGTCACCGTGACGTACTGCAACTTGCCGGCATCGAAGGTTATGAAGGCTTGATCAGCGGCGACAACCACACGGACACCGAACGTAACATCAACGCCTACCTCGACGAAGTCGTCAGCACCGCTCGTACCGTCGCCGGACTCGGATTCATCAAGCGCAACTCCATGCTGCTGAGTGCGGGCGGCTCCGGGCACTTCGACCTGGTCTCGCAGAAACTCTGCAGCACAAACATGGGGACAGAGACCGAAGTCGTCCTGAGAAGTGGCTGTTACATCTCGCACGACCACCAGCACTACAGGGAACTACAGGCTCGTATGCATCAGCGCGACTCCTCACTGGGGCCGCTCGATCAAGGCCTGTGGCCCGCGCTTGAAGTCTGGGCTCTCGTTCAATCCCGCCCAGAGCCTGGCCGGGTGATCTGCAACCTAGGCAAACGTGATGCCGGTATCGACTACCACCCACCCAAGGCCATGCGCTGGTATCGACAGAGGAACCATCCAGCACCGCAAGCCATCACGTTTGAAACCACCACCGCCGAGGTCAACGACCAGCATTGCAACTTGACCGTCAGTGCGGACTGTCCGCTCGAGGTCGGCGACCTAGTAGCCTTTGGCATCAGCCACCCCTGCACCACGTTCGACCGCTGGCAAACCCTGTTGCTCGTAAACGAGAGCTACGACGTGATCGACGTAGTGCAGACCTTTTTCTGAAGCGCCGCGCCCCTACTCAGCAGAGCGCCGCCCTACTCGTTCACGTGAGGGATCAACCAGCGTACCCACTCGATTCGGCTTGGGATCAATGTTACCTAGTGTCCCGTGGACCTGAAACCCAATGCGGCGCAGCAGCTTTTCGGGCATCGCCACTACCGTTTCCGAGCGAAGCGAGGCAGCCATGTTCTCCTGCTGACGCAGCCATGGCCGGCACCAGTAGTTCAGCAAACCCACGCGGGACGTATCCGCTGTAAGGTTTGATCCAGTGCCATGCCAGACCCGGCCATCGAAAACGCAAGCTGTACCCACCGGACCTTCAAGCGCGATGCACTGGCTGTAGTCGTCGACCGGGTCTGGGTAACGATTCCAATGATGGCTTCCTGGTATCAAATTAGTACCACCGTTTTCCGCTGTAAAATCGGTCAGCATCCACAGCGTGTTGCAGACGACCGCATCGATGATTGGAATGTCCACATAACCTTGGTCGGAGTGCAGCGCCATCGGCTGCCCACCCGGGTTGGCAATGTTGGCCGTGACGCTGGAAGAGATAACGTTCTCACCCAGCAGATGGCAAACCACCTCGTCCACAATAGGATGCAGCAGGAGCTGCCAGAACTCTTCGCCCTTATCCAGCATATTCATGACCCGCTGGTTGGGCGGGGTTGTGCCTGCTTCGGCAACACCACCGTCGCGCAGCGCCATACCGTCGGCTACCTCACCTGCTGCCTGATCCAGAAGCCGGGCCTTTATCGACGCAACCTGTTCCGACGACAGCGCATTTGCCAGGAGGCAATAGCCATGTTCATCAAGATCCGCGCGCAGACGGTCCCAGTCGGCACTCGGCTTTGGCAACTCANTTNTGGCTTGGGCCATCAGATTCCCCTTTTCGCTCCTAANCATTATAGCTGGGTCCANGGGAATCCCTTCGGGCGCACTCTCATCAGAACCCGCGACGCCAACGCATNTCTTCAATTGGTGCCTATCCACAGCCGGCATGGGAGTTCTCTCTCCTCCATCGCGACCCACGCGCGAAGCTCCTAACGTGGTCCAGCCTCAAGCTCGGGTACCTGGCGCACAGATAGTGCAGAATCAGCCCAGTCCAACAGGAAACAAGAACATGAAGCACCTGACAAAATTCATTACCGCCGCGATCGTGTCACTACCTTTACTAGCAACAGCGGGAGGACACGCGAGCCCAAGTGTCGAGATGGCCATCATCCTTTCGGAGCTNAATCATTTCCCAAGCGCGGCGCACAAGGCTACGCTGGAGAAGGTGATGAAGAAGCCCGCCATTACCGANGACGAGCNAGCGCTCGCGGGAATCATTGGCCGGATTGCCCACACNGCAGCCGCGAATGACAAAAAACACCTGCTGGCGATGTTGGANCGCGANNATACTAGCGCATCAAGCAAGATCATCGCGACTGCCATCCTCAACATGAACCATGTACCCAGTGCTGAAGACTTGGCCAAACTGGCGACACTCAAGTAGACCGCAGGTCAGACTTGGGCCTAGTTGACGAGCGGACACCGGGTCGTCGAAGGGGGCGAACCCTGCGACTACCGACCCCTGCCGACTGATGTCCTCATGGAGGCGACGTCTTTGATCTTATCTCCAAGCGGCATGACGCCGAAGACGTCTGCTGCTCAACACGCTACAAAGACCTCGGCTCCACGATGTACGACCTGGAAGCCATTCTCTAGCAAGCGTTCCGATTCTCCATCGAGACACAGGCGAATCGGCTGGCTGCGGTGCACCGGCGCACTGAGGCGAGCGAGCCCGTGGCAGTCTCCTTCCGCACCTATCTGGTTATCGCGCACCTGCCAGCTGCATAGGCACTCGCCGCCGGCGGCGAGATGCCTGTACCATCCTACANTCCCGGTGGNTCGCACTCCGGCTACCGGCTCCCAAACCAACCGTCTAACGGACCGCACGGAGACTCCACCATGGAATACCTGTCAATCAACGATGCCATTGCGGCCGACGGATTGCGCCTGATCTTGGTACGCGGCATGCCCAGCCCCTGGGGCCAAGCCGCCAAAGCAATGATCGAATACAAAGGGCTCGACCATATTGTGGGTCCACAGGAACCGGGCGGTGAGAACTCCGAACTGCTCGCCTGGTCAGGCACCAACAGCGGNCCCGTGGTTGCCTGGCAGAAAGAGCCGCCCCTGAATAGGTGGAACGACATACTGTTCCTTTTGGAACGCCTNGCACCGGAGAAGCCACTGCTTCCNGTGGACTTCGACGCGCGCATCACCGCAATGGGGCTCGCCCATGAAATCTGCGGCGAACTGGGGCTCGGTTGGAACTACCGCCTAACGATGGCACGACCCCCGGAGGGCAAAGCCCCNACCCCGTTTGCGCTGAAGTACGGCTACAATGAAGCAGACGNCTCTGCAGCCGAAGACCGCATCGTGCGCCTACTNGGAAACCTGACCGAGCGGGTTCGAACCCAGAAAGCGGCAGGTAGTGATTACCTGCTGGGTGAGACCGTCACTGCGGTCGACTTCTATTGGGCAGCCTTCAGCAATCTGATAGCGCTCATGTCACCNGAGCGCTGCCCATTGCATCCACAGGTCCGTCCGCGTTTCGAGCGCGTGCCTGAGGCGATTAAAGCAGCAACCAATGACGATCTGATCGCCCAACGCGACNACATCATGGACACCTACTTCCGAATACCCATGGAGCTTTGACGTCCCGTGAANTCANGCGCGNCAAAGCCGGTNTCNGAAGCAGAGCTTCGGGCCGCCNTAGCGGCGGAATACCAGCGCATGGANCAGCTTGGCCTGAACGAGCTGTCATCCGGTAATCTCAGCGTGCGCTTCGAAGACCGAATGCTCATATCCGCAACCGGTGCGACCGCGGCGAGCGTCAATCCCGAGACGTTGGTGGCATGCGGCTTTGACGGCAGCCACGATGGCTCGCGCAAGCCGTCTTCNGAGTGGCAAATGCACGCAGCGATCTACGCGGCTCGCCCGGAAGCACTCGCGGTAGTACACACCCACTCCGATGCCTGCGTTGCCCTTGCAAGCCACACAATGTCGCTNCCGGGCTTCCACTATCTGGTTGGCACCTTTGGCGGCGACGACGTCCCCTGTGTCCCGTACTCTACCTTCGGTACCAGCACACTTGCCCGCGACGCCGCAGGCGTACTGCAGGACCGCACCGCGTGTCTGCTCGGTAACCACGGCATGATCGCACGCGGCAGCAGCATCAAGATGGCAGCAGACACCGCGTATCGTCTGGAAATCCTGTGCCGCCAGTACCTACTGGCCCGCGGGCTGGGTCAACCTCGGTTGCTAACTGACAAAGAATGGACCGAATTCCACGCAGCCGCGGTTGACTACCCCTTACACGCAGACTACTGAAACACCCTTCTGGGCCGAATACCTCGCACGCAATACCAAATCCCATAATCACACGTTGCTGCGCAGGACGTCGACGATTTCCTTGCGGCGATCCAGCGAGCACCTGCGGCCTTTGTCCATCAGACAGTGCTGGGGATGACGAATGCAGACCTAGTCCCGCTGAATATCCCCGCTACACTGCTCCCACACCACGGTAACGAGACTGAAGCCCTGCAACCGATCCTGCATTCGCGAGCCGCAACAACACTGTTGCAGAACTCACAATTGGTGATCGCAGAGGCATACGAGGATGTCGTCGAGGCACTTTNCCCTTTGTCAACAAACATTGTGCCCGAACTGCGGAAGCCTACAACTTCAGGCTGACGCGATTGCCTCGTCCCAGGTGTCACGCAGCCACTTCGCGCACGCAATGCTGTGCTCAAAAATAGAGTAGCCGTGCCCCGCACCGTAATCCGGCCCCGGAATAAACTCCGTCGATACCTGGCCGAGGGGACTATCAGGATTCACGGCGTGATATGCGAACAACTGGCGCACCACCTCTTTCCAGGACTCCAGGCGTGAACCGTCCCAGGGGGCCACATATTCTCCTTCACCTGGCTCGAANAAAGGGTACTGNACTCCGCGGCCCGGCTCCCCATTNTTACCCAAATAGGCGGTATTCAGCGGATTGTTTGGCACCGCCGCGCGGGCATGCGCATGCTGGACTAGGCCCCGATCAATCCATTGTCGACTCACGCTGCCGTCAGCAAACGGGTCCAACACCAATTCGCCGCTCGCGACCGCAGGCCCAATATCAAACACCTTTTGCTCTTCCACATTATCGATCTTGAAGATCACATGGGAGTGATCGAGAGTCATGCGGAAGGGTACACCGCGAGCCTCAACCGCATCTGCTACCTGATTGATCCTACGAAAGTCCTCCGACCACATGTTGATGTGTACTTCAAACGTTGGGTAGCACCCACAGGCATCACCCCATTCGTAGGCCTGCAGATAGATATCAACCACCTCCTCATTGGTGAGGTAATGCCCGTCCGCATGCTTCGAGAGTATCTGCGTGTTGTGCACAATGCTGCCTAAACGGGCAGACAGCGCGAGCTTTTCTTTCAATACAGCTTCGTCCCGACCCAGCAGATAAAACCATCCGCCTGCCCGCACCGGCAGATCATACTTTTCACTGGCAGCGAGATAGTCATCGACGAGTGCAGGGTCTTCCGGGGTTTTATCGTAGTAGTCGTAGACGCCACTCTCAGCCACCATGCGAAAACGCGTATCGAGATCGAACTCATCCGGGTCGGTGTGCATGACGCCTTTTTCGGTAATTCCAATCTGCATTTGTGGCTCCTGCCCCTGAGTCGGATACCGACTCTCTCGTTCCGAGCGATCCAGGTCAATTCGTCGTCCGGCTTTCTTGCGCCAAAAGGAAAATAAGAGCATCGTAATGTGATGAACTTCGACGGTCATCTGAACTTCTCCAGTCCTGAAAAGGTCGGCCCGCCACAAATGCACGTGCCAACAGTCATCCACAACGCTCGGGAGCGTTACGGGGTGGTAGCCGACGCTGATGACGCCACCGAGTTACTGCTGAACGGGGCCGGCTTTCTGCTCGTGCACGCACCCTCGTTGGTCGAAAACTGGGCNGANGCCAAGGAAGTGGCACGCGTCCACTACGACGAGGCGCTTGAACTCTCACGAAAGCTGCTGCCAGGCTTCGACTTCTCGCCCATCACCAGTCACACCTTCCGAGAGGAGAAATACAAGGAGCACTTTTGGGTGGACGGCATCCAGTACGGGCCTGCAGCAGANTTTGTACACAACGACTACGCAGACTTTGTGGCGGCTGACGGGCGTACCGTTGAGAAGACGTTTCCCGAAGTGATGGGCATGCCGACAGGCAAGAGGACCGTAGGTATCAACATCTGGCGATCGGTCACCGACACACCGCTTGAGCGCTTTCCACTGGCAGTCTGCGACCGGACCACGGTTGATCTCGATGATCTTGTCTACGAGCTAAACCCCAACGCCCCCAAGCCGTTCAATGCACACTATTGCCGGGCAAACCAGGGTCAGAACTGGAACTACTACTCCGACATGACCAAGGATGAGGCGCTGGTGTTCACAACCTACGACTCTGCGCCGGACGACGGCCTGNTGTTCCGACCGACCCTGCATACCGCAGTAGCGATCCCCGGGACCGAGAAGAACATGCCCCGTGTGAGCGTCGAGGTACGGTTCTTTGGCCGCGTCCCTTAGCACAACACACGGCAAACCAGGCCACCCCGACGGGCCCGCGTCAGGGACCATCGAACATCGTTCAGTCNGCAACCATAACGCGTATTCCATTACTGAATGNTGCCGACATTGTGAGATTCGACGATACCCCGTCGCCAGGCATGGACCCCTGGGNCNATGGCGGGCCCGCTGCCGAGCANATTGAAATTGCCGAACGCAATCNTNACTGGCCCCGATGGTTCGACACGCTTGCTGAACTGATCCGTGGTGNACAGAGCGCACATCCACTCGAAATCGATCATATCGGCTCGACCTCGGTCAGGGTTTTGCCGGCCAAACCCATCATCGACATTGACCTTATCGTGGCGGATGTCACCCGCAAAGCCAGCTGATTGCCACCGCTAGAAGCCGACGGGTTTGCCCTAAAAATCCGCGAACCCTGGTGCNAACATCAGTGTCGGATGNTCGATAATTCACGCGCAAACGTTTATGTATTTTCACCCGACTGTGCAGAGACGGCACGGCACGGGATCTTCCGCGACTGACTGCCCGNCAGCCCAGAGGATCTAAAGCTGTATCGCGAAGCCAAACTGTGGGCAGCGAACGCAGCCAACATGCGCGGTGAGAGCGTCGTAAACTAAAACACCCTCAAGCAACAGGTCATCCGGGAAATTTATCATCNGGCCTTCAAGGCCTTGGGGTTGCTCTGAATAGAGCCAGGCAGACAAACCGCCGGACCAGAAACGAGGCTCCCACTAGAGGATCCAGTCGGCTGGTACAAGCTGCGCAGCCGCGCTAGGGTTGCGCTATGAACAATAGTCCCATCCCAACAAAAGACGTAATCCAGGCCAAACAGGACCTCGACCAGTATGGATTCTGCGTCGTCCTTGATGCACTCAACGCTGACGAACTGGACGCCGCCCGCCAGCGCCTCATCGAGCAAGCTGATGCTGAAATCGAGCTTGGTATCGCGACGCAGGATGGGGCAGGCCCGAACAAACCTGGCCCTAACCAGCGGATGTGGAACCTCATCAACAAAGGGGAGTGCTTTCGCGACCTCATAACCCACCCGNTAGTGGATGAACTTGTTGGGCACGTACTCGGTGCACACTTCATCCTCTCGACCCACTCGGCGAACATCGCCAAACCGGGCGGCATTCGCATGGGGCTGCACACCGATCAATGGTGGATGCCGCCTCCGGCGCGGCGGGGTTCGAAGGCGGCACCCACGTCGGACATCACACGCAACCCAACCAACAAATTTGTGAACCACGATGACGATCTTGGGATTTCGCCAGCCGTGGTGACCAACACAATGTGGATGCTTTCNGACTTCAGCNCGGCAAACGGCTCGACGGAGGTGGTACCAGGCTCGCACCTTTCCGGCGCCCATCCGGACCCCGCGAACCAGGAGCGTTACAACATTATGCAACCTGAAGCGCCTGCCGGTAGCCTGATGGTCTTTGACGGGCGCCTCTGGCACGGCACCGGGGCGCATACCGGCGGCCNGGATCGACTTGGCGTGCTTGGCACCTTNTGCTCACCGCAGTTCCGNCAGCAGGANAACCAAACGCTCGCACTTGACCCTAGGCTCTGGGATTCGATTTCAGACGAACTCAAGGCGCGACTCGGCTTCCAGGTCTGGTACGCCTACGGGCGCATCGAAAGTCCTGCNGCAGACATGATCACGCCAACGCCGGAGCGGATTGGGGAACTCCGACCGAGCAAGTCGCTGGCCGCAGACTGAAGGAGGCGGGTTGTGGGTAGACTTGAAGGCAAGGTGGCATTTATCTCCGGCGCAGGCTCCGGCATTGCCCGCGCCAGTGCCAGCCAGTTTGCCGTTGAAGGAGCCCGCGTCATCCTAGCCGAACTGAACGAGGAGAGAGGTAAGGCTGCAGCGGAAATGGTTGGCGACGCGGGTCTATTTGTACATACCGATGTCACGGATGAAGCAAGTGTNTCGGCTGCGCTCGACGCAGGGGCTGAGCGGTTTGGCAAGATAGACGTGCTGGTGAACGCGGCGGGCGGNTCAATCGCGAGCGACACCGCCGTGACAGACGTTGGCCTCGATGTCTGGGACACCACAATCAACCTCGANCTCAAGGGTCCCTTCCTGTGCTGTCGCCTGGGTATTCCCTATCTACAACGCGCGGGTGGAGGCTCAATCGTAAATTTCACGTCCGTCGTCGCGCTCAAGGGCGCCTTCCCCGGCCACGTCTATACCATGGCTAAAGGCGGCGTCATCTCACTGACGCAAGCGCTAGCCGGACGTTATTGGCGCGATGGCATTAGAGCCAATGCCATTGCGCCCGGGATTGTCTTGTCCGAACGCGTCGCCAGTCGGTTTGGCATCGAAGGCTCACTTTCAGAGGCCGATCAAATCCAGACGGCAATGGCAACCAATAGCCGCCTGGTTGATGCCCGGCACCCTTTTGGCTACGGCATGCCTGAGGACATAGCCAATGTGGTGCTCTTTCTCGCATCAGACGAGTCACGTATGGTAAATGCGGCCATCATACCCGCCGAGGGTGGCGCCTCAGCCTACTGAAAAGAANACTGCAAGTGATATTGGAAGAGTTCGAATACTTCATGACACTCGCATCGGTTGTGCTCGCCATAGGGGTTGCGGAGTTCGTGTCTGGCTGTTTGCACGCGATCCAAGGCCNCTGCATCGACCTACTTTTTCTGTTCTCAAGCGTTTTCGTCGCATACTCCACACAGGCGACGCCAGGCTGAATCGGGGTCAGAATGCCGTAATTGCCTTCCATCACTTCGGTGCAGGCAGCAGGTANAGGCAATCGGGTGATTGATGACGCCCGCGGCAGCTCACGCTGGCGACAAGGCCCACTACGTGCCGCCGGCCAGCAGCGACTCCCCTGCCTCTTTAAGNAGGTTATTTACGGTCAGCNATTGCTCGCCCAACGCGAGGTTACCTGGCAGTTTTGCACCAACGTTNCCCAAGCCGATGAATCCAATCTGCANGGTGTTGCCCAGTGGTGGTTTAGCAAGATTCTGCCGCATGGCGGGTGTCACCCGGTGGCGCCCAGTCGCGATGCATCGTAGTGTTGGAACCTGATTCAGCCAGACGTGAGACGCAAACATGACCGAAATGGCCTTCCAGTCTGCCCTGCAACTGGGCGCGATGATCCGTAACAAATCGATCAGCGCGGTTGAGATGCTCGAATACTTCATCGCGCGCGTTGAGCAATACGATGGCGGCATCAATGCGGTCGTAGTCCGGGATTTCGATCGAGCACGCGAGAACGCGAAGGCTGCAGATGCAGCGCTGGCGAAAGANCAAATCTGGGGCCCGTTACACGGGGTACCGGTCACGCTGAAGGAGTCCTATGANGTCGAGGGGCTGATCACAACGCGGGGAAACCCGGTCTGGAAAGACAATGTGGCTACCGCCGACGCNGTATCGGTGACGCGNCTCAAAGAANCAGGCGTCAATCTGTTTGGCAANACCAATGTGCCNCTTAATCTTGCAGATATGCAGAGTTACAACGAGATTTACGGCACAACAAACAATCCGTGGGATCTGAGTCGGGGACCAGGTGGCTCATCCGGCGGCTCCGCCGCCAGCCTCGCTGCCGGCATGACCGGGCTCGAAAGTGGCTCTGACATTGGTGGTTCGATCCGCAACCCCGCGCACTACTGTGGGGTGTTCGGGCACAAGCCAACCTGGGGTCTGCTGCCGCCACGCGGTCACGCGGCGCCCGGCGTTCTGGCCCAATCGGACCTCACCGTCATCGGCCCACTCGCGCGCAGCGCGGCGGATCTTGAGGTGGCCACACTTGCCATGGCCGGACCGGACGAGATTCAGGCTGCCGGTCTACAG
The DNA here is from genome assembly GCA_002714125.1 of Gammaproteobacteria bacterium. The sequence continues at coordinate 64,773 of PAWP01000028.1, read as the reverse complement.
CTTGCACTGCAACCCTGCCCACACCCAACATTGGGCAGCTTCCGGGTGGCAGTGTGGAACAACGACGACAACGCACCAGTCACTGAAGAAACCCGCAAGCGTATCGACGCCGTAGCCCAGACCATCAAAGATGCCGGCGGTACCGTCGACTATGACGCCCGGCCGGACATCGATATCGACGCGGCACACGACAACTACTCATCTCTGCTGAGCGCGGTGATGGCCTCCCGCAATCCAGAAGAAGAATACAACAGACTTCTGGCGCGGCTAAACGCTGCCGACACACCGACTGAAGTGAAAGCTGGTCTGCAACGCCAGCTTGCCACCTACCGCGACTACTCCCTTGCCAACGAGGCGCGGACGCAGTCACGTTGGGCATGGCACAGATTCTTCAAACAGTGGGACGTAATCATCATGCCCGTCACGACGACCCCGGCCTTTGAGCACCAACAGGGGCCATGGCACGAGCGGTCACTGCAGGTGGACAACGAAACTCGTGGTTACGGGGAGGGTGTCTTCTGGTCAGGCCATGCCATCAACAACTACCTGCCCAGCACAGTGATCCCAACCGGCGCCGTCGGAGAAGGTCTGCCCATTGGCGTGCAGATCATGGGACCGGAGTACGGCGACTTGAAGACGATCGGCATGGCCAGGCTTCTCGAGGCAGCCGGGTTCAGCTTCGTTGCGCCGCCTGCGTATTCATAACGCCGGACGCATCGTATGTCGAAGCCATACCAGATCGAAGGCGGCTGCTTCTGCAGGACTATCCGCTAAGAGATCAGCGGCGAACCCAGATCCGCCGGCGTTTGCCACTGCAAATCCTACCGGTGTAATGCCGGCGTCAACAGTACGGGCTGGGCCGTAGTATTTTGAGCATGCTTCAAAGTGATCGCGGACATCCCCAAAGGCTATCGATCACCAAAGACGTACTGCGGATTTTGCGCGACCTGTGGACTAACCTGGCATACGAATTGAGGGGGCGAGCGTTTGTGGACGTCACGTTAGGCTCTCTCGACAATCTGGAAGCACTGTCTCTAACCCGCGCAACCTGGTGCGCGGAAGCCCTGGCTTGGAGCGAAAAAACCCACTACAGTGAACACTGCAGCCGGGGAAGCTTGGGGTAACGGCAGACCAAGTGCATCTACAGCACCAGTCCGGCAACCGCATCTGCAATGCTCTGGGCAGCCTGCTTGTTGGCCCGCGCGATGGTACGCATACCACCTTCAACCTGGTTCACATCTCCNATCAGAGTCCAGATCTGATGCACAACATCATGTGCGGGCAGCTGTTCCATCTCAGCAAACCAGCGGCGGATCTCGGGGTAATCAGCATAGTCCTGGCAATTGGCGTACTTTGGTTGGTTCTGCCCAAGCTCTTCATACGCACTGATGTCGGCGATGCTCGGGCTGTCTCCGGCGAGGTAGCGCGCTCGGCGAAGCATTCCATCGACAATCTCAAGTGTCTGCTTACACACCTGCCAACCATTCTCGAGTCCAGGGTACGTGTTGCGTTTGAACCAACCTTCGTCGGGGTTGGCTTTGCCAAAGACGCTGGGCCAGAGCGACCGACTCCCGTGCACGACCAGTTCGCGGGTATTCCGATGGTGGAAGTGCAGGTACTGATTCACTTTCGCTCGCGCAACAAGATCTTCAGGCCAAAGATCACGCCAACCGTGTTTCTCACAAAGGTAGATCAGGATTGCATGACTCTCCCACAACACCACGCCGTCATCGTCGATTGCCGGGACGGTGCCACGTGGGTTCACCACCTCGAGGAACGCCGGCTCCTTTGCACCCTTGTTCTGGCTGGTGATTTTCAGTTCGAAAGGCAGGCCTTTCATCAGACATGGCCAAAGCACCGACCGGACAGGCTGTGAGTTTGGAATTCCCTACAAGGTGGGCATGAGACCTCGGTGATCAGTTTTGAGCCGAAGCGTGCCTCGACCATCCGACACCTTCAAGCGGGTACAAGGGCGCACAGGTGGTAGTCTGCCACCTACCAAGCAGCGAGAATCACCACTATGATCGACGTCACGCCACAACCGATTACCGGTCCCATGACCGCGATTGTGGAGTTCCAAGTCCCTCCGGAAGAGATCTCCATGGACGACTGGCTAACCCTTTGGGCGCCGCGAGGAGCAGATGCCCTGTATGGTGAGCCCGAAACTCCGGGTTATGAGGCAGCGGTATCCCTCGAAGACCCGTCGAAGGTCATCGTCTACGAACGCTATTCGAAGGGTGACAGCAGTCTGGCGATCCACATGCAGCGGCCCTCCCACGCTGAGATTGCAACCGCCCTGAAAGACAACAACGTCTCCATGAACCGCACCTTCATCGCCAAATTTGTCGACATACCAGATTACGGATGGTGGTCACGCCCGGAACAAACCCAGACCTTCGCCGACGAAGGCGCCTTCCTGGTTTTCCTCGGTATGAATTTCGAGACGGATGCCATGCGGAAAAAATTTATCGAGCTGTCCAGCGGTCATGCTGACTACTGTCTGGGCGCCGAGCCCGACACGCTGGTCTATAGTGGCGGGGTGAGTGTGGCCGATCCCGCTTACGGCATCGAGGCCGAAGCTGACCTCCTCTTTGTCATGGGGTGCAAAGACATGGCCGCCATGCAGAAACACAGCAACGATCCCAGGCACCTAGCACTAGCGAGCTCTATGAAGAACGTCGGGTGCACGCCGGAGATTACGTTCATGGAAACCTATAGAACCACGGGTAAGGGCTATTTGTGGCGGGCATGATCGAGTGCAGATCTTGAGAGCTCTTCGAAATAAACGGAGTGGATGCAGTGGCGCGACTGCGCGGTCCTTCAGGCCCTATCGTTACGCGGCCCCACCGATTGACGCCGGAGCAACCGGTGAGTTTTGACAGATTGACCTGGGGCGTGAAGGCCAGCTTCCGGAGTTACGTCGAGGCCGCAGGCGGGACCATCAGCCTGAGCGGTGGCGCGACCCGCTCGGGAGATGGCTCTTTTGTCTTCGAGGCCGTGCCCGGTGGCGATTTGGCAATAGCGGCAGACGGCAGCGCCACCGGGGCAACGCGTTTCCAGGGCACACTGAACTTCGATGCCCACGGCGGTATGCTTAAGGTTGAGCTTACCGAGCTAGGCGTAGAGGCGGGGATAGATGGACTCGTCCTCACAGCACTGCAGGCGCCCATGAACAAAGATCGATGTGCCGTCGCCAAACTCGGCCCCGTGGAGGTCGGCGCGGACGGCACCCTAACCATTCGCTCGAAAATCACGATGGACGGCATGTACCAGATCGCCGACAACTACCCGCCGGGGACAGAGTTGGATCCCGTGCACCTTGTTTGAATGGGCGCGATAGCGCCCAGCATTGCCAGTCGTCCCGCGGGAAGTGCCTGCATGTGCTTCGACGCCCGGGCAGCGCGTGAACGCCACCTCGAAGATGACGTATCAGCACAGCCAATTGAGGACCCCTGAATGACCCCAGGCCAAAACACGCGCATCGCCTACTACAACGGCGAATATCTCCCNGAGGGCGAAATTCGCCTGCCTTTTCGCGACAAAGGTTTTCTCTATGGCGACGCGGTGTTCGACATGACCCGCACGTTCGGCGGAGTGCTATTCCGTATAGAGGAACATGTCACCCGGCTCTACGACTCGCTGCGCGCCATGCGCATCGACCCGGGAATGGACGAACCGGAGATGGTCGCCATCAGCCGTAACGTCCTCGCCCGCAACGGACACGTGCTGACTCCCGCAACAGACTACTGGGTCGCGCAGCGCGTCTCGCGCGGGCTCNCGGATGTAGGGGACGAAGGCTGGGACCAANCCGGTCCAACCGTCATTGTCGAATGTCGACCCCTGCCCCTCGAGGCCCGGGCGCCTTATTACCGCGACGGCGTTGACGTCGTGATTTCACCCATCCGCCGCACCGCCCCTGACGCGCTCACGCCTCGAGCGAANACTCATAACTACCTCAACCTGATCATGGCAGGCATGTCCGTCCCTGCTGACTCAGGATATCCAATCCTGCTTGATCACAACGGCAATCTCGCCGAAGGCCTCGGCGCCAACATATTCCTTGTGCGAAATGGTAANTGCCTGACACCCCGGGAACAGTTTGTGCTGCCCGGCATTTCACGTCAGGTTGTGTTTGATCTTTGCGAGCAGCTTGGTCTTGACTGTGAGGAGAAGGACCTCGACTTCCACGACGCGGCGAATGCCGAGGAGATGTTCCTCACCTCCACAAGCATGTGTATTGCCCCCGTAAGGTCGTTCAATACCAACCCTCTTCGCGCGATACCAGGGCCCCTAACAAGACAGCTGATGGATGCATACGTCAGCTTGGTAGGCTTTGATTGGATTGCGCAGTACCGCGCTAATCTGAGCTAACGTAAATCACGTGTGGCGAATGAAAGTCCGACCGGGCTTGCCCATTAGGTCTCGAATGTAGGCAACTAACGCGCGGCTATTCTTCACCTAATCGCTAAAACTTTGCCATTGGTATTCCTCTCAAGATCATTGGTGGGTAACTGTTAGCGGGAGGACTTGACGTCAACAATCTTTCAGACAACTGGGCGGTGTCTGATTCAATTTTCGGGCTGTTGGAAGATACCTGTCCATGCCTCAGATACTGATGGTTGCCCACCCTGTGCTGACATACGCCGACTACCTTAACCTGCCCGTCTGAAATACAGCTTCACCGGACACGCAATTGCATCCTTGTTCTAGGTACGTCCGGGTTCCAGGACCTGATTGCGTTGGGGGATGTATGGCGTGACACGCCTGCGATTACCCTTCCTGTCGGGGCGAATGATCGAGATCCCCTTCAGGCCCGAACCAGCGCTTCTTGTTGTCTTCACACTTCGAGTTGTAAAGGTCCGGATGATCAAGAAATGGGTAACCACCGNCAGCGGCACGGGTCGTATACTAGACGTCCCAAGANGCCTCGGGGTGTATCAAGATCGTCAAGAGATCGGGACCGCNGGAACTGAGGAGGTCGTACGANTCCAGCTACCGGACAAACCNGACTGGACCACCGACTTATCAACCTACGCTGANAAGCTCTGGGTCGGCTGATGGAAGCTNGCGTGCNGGGCGTCAANTTCAAAAAAAGCGCCACNNTTGCTGCCAATGCGCGCAGCGCGCGCTTAAGCCGGTGCCATTAGCTGCTCCNTGAGTCAGGCTGTCNCGTCTTCTTGAACCCAGCGATCTGCAGCCTTGCGGCCCTGCAGCCCCGTGACGAGAACCGTGGGTACTGTTAGCAGCGCGACAATGCCCGCACCCCAATACACACTCGTTGGGCTACCTTGGTCGAGCAACCAACCGAATGCCGGTGGCGCAATGATCCCGCCAATGTTGAAGCCCGTGGAGACGAAGCCAAAGACCTTGCCCANCTGCCCAGGAGGTGTCATGGCCCGTATCAGCATGTCTCTTGACGGTGAGACGACGCCGTTTAGGAAACCCACGATGAAGAGCCCTGCCGCNACTAAGGCAAGCGGCAACTGGAATCCCGCGATCGCGAAAAGTGGCAGGGCTACGCCTACGAAACACGCTGCTGCAAATACATCGTGGCGCTTGATNGAGTCTGCGATCCAGCCCCCCACAAGTACGCCAACCGGGTTCGCAAACAGGTAAGCCAACAGCACAATNCCCAGGGTAGTGAGGGTAGCCGGATACATCTCACCCAGNGCCGACACGCTNAAGTCGCTNACCCCATGACCCGACGTTGAAATGCCGACGTAGAAAAGCAGGCCCATTAAAACGGGGAAGGACAACAGTACCGCGACGCCGCCCTTACTATTAGACAAATCTGCATCACGGTTATCCGCATCCTGCAAGGCTCCCGCACCCAGTACCAGAATCAGCGCCATACCAATCCCGGTTGCCGCGCACACTCCCACGGCCCACTGCCAGCCAATGACCGTTGAGAGTGGCAGCACCAACGCAGGAGCGAGGAAACCGCCAAAAAAACCGCTCGCTGTGTGAACCGAGAATGCGCGACCGATATGGGCCTCCCCCACCGAGCCATTCAGGATCGAATANTCCGCCGGGTGGTACACNGCATTAGCTAGCCCCGCGATGNCCATCATTGCCAGCAACATCCCGTAGCTAGGCGCGGCTGCNATCGCAATGAACGCAAGAGACTGCAGGACTAGGGCAGCAATCAGCANACCACGTGCGCCAACCCGGTCCACGAGAAACCCGATGGGAGTCTGGGTCAACCCAGTCATCAGGCTGAACACGGTGATCGAGAACCCGAGCTCAGTGAAGCCAACGTCTAGCCGACCCGTAAATACCGGAAACAAAGGGGGTAGCAATAGGATGTAGAAATGACTGTAGAGATGCGCACCGGAGATCAGTCCGATGGCCTTTACGTTGACCTGGGTGTTGCCGGTTTCCGCCATGGTTGCAGTCTACCGGAGAAGCCGACGAATGAACCGAGCAGGACCGACCGCGACAGACGCGCTAAAGTGACANCACATCAACGGAGAATCCGCATGGNTCACGACCTCATCATCCGCAGCGGCAGCATCGTAGACGGCACCGGTGCCGCCCCTTTCAATGGCGACGTCGCAATCGACGGCGACACCATCTCAGCTATTGGCAAAGTGGACGGCAAAGGCAAGGAAGAGATCAGCGCCTCCGGACTTGCCGTCACACCNGGCTTCATCGACCTACACACCCATCTCGATGCCCAAATTGGCTGGGATCCGATGATGACCCCAAGCTCCTGGCATGGCGTCACCACCGCGTTGATGGGCAACTGCGCGGTAACGTTCGCGCCGTGTAAACCCACTGATCGCAACTTCCTCGCGGAAATGATGGAAACTGTTGAGGACATCCCACGGGAAGCAATCCTCTCCGGGCTGCCCTGGGACTGGGAGTCCTACGGAGAGTATCTAAACTCGATCGAAAAACTAAACCCGGGCATTAACATCACGGGCATGGTTGGCCATGCAGCCATTCGTTATTACGTGATGGGCGCGCGTGGGATCGATGAGAATCCCACCGATGCGGAGATCGCCCAGATTGCCGAGATTGCGGGACGCTCGGTGCGAGACGGAGCGATCGGCTTTTCCACCAACCGCCTACCCGGCCATCGACTACCGGACGGCCGCGCGATCCCGGGAACCTACGCTGAACTAAAAGAACTGAAAGCCATTGCGGCGGCTGTAGGGGCGGAAAACGGACTAATGCAGACCGTACCCTGGTATTCGAAAGACGCAATCGAGCAGGATCTTGAGTACCTTGGCGAAGAAGCCACCGTCGGCAAGCTGCGTGTGCTCTTCAGCGTGGTCGAGACTGAATCGTTCCGTTTTGAAGACCCGCACCACATCGTAGAGAATTACCGCAAAAAGGGCTGCGAGATCTACGGCACAACCGTGCCACGCCCCGGAGGCTTTGTCTCGACCCTACGCAACAACATCCTTTTCCCCGCTTGGAAGAAGCTACGGGAGATCGACATGGATGAGCGCCTAGCGGCCATCAAAAACGACGACTTCCGCAACGAGCTCATCGACGCCGCCAAAGCCGACCCTTCGAGCGAGGGTTTCGCAGCGGGTCTGCGCTGGATGGGTGACGGCGCACGCCCGGTTTATACCCGCCCGCCCGAAGACAACCTTTCAGCGATGGCAAAGGCAGCGCGCGAGCACCCGGCCGAAACCTGGCTGCGCATGCAAATCGAAACGGACGGCAATGCCACCTTCCACCGCCCGTTTTTCAACATGCACTTTGANGCGGTGGAAGACCTGATGGATCGCGATTGGGTGGTGCCGGGCCTGGGTGACGCCGGGGCGCACGTAGGTCAAATTATGGATTCCGGATGGCCGTCGTTTTACCTCAGCCACTGGGTGCGCGACACCGGCAAACTTTCGCTTGAAGCCGCAATCCACCGCATGACCCAGCGGGCCGCGAGAGTCCTAGCACTGGGAGACCGGGGAGAGCTTGCCGTGGGCAAACGCGCGGACATCAATGTCCTAGACCTCAATCGGGTTGAAGANCGCATCCCGCAGATGGTNCGCGATTTCCCNCATGACAACAGCCGGCTNATTCAACGCGCTGCCGGATACAAAGCAACGCTGGTCAATGGCGAGGTGATCCTCCGCGATGATGAGCACACTGGCGTCCGGGCCGGCCGCGTGCTGCGTTCCNACGGCGCCAGCTGAGACGACTTTCTAGGGTCTGAAGCCACAACCGATCTGCTGAGCCTTCGTGACCCTGCCCCTGCAGGTCATCGCGACCCGGTGAGTACGCTTCAAGCGCGGGTACAGCCGCCCGACAGCAACTGNCCAGGTCGATAGGAGACAAGTGGGTGGGATTCCAACCTGAGTCACGCGGCTTTTCCAGGTTGGCTAATGTGCGGTCCCAGTGTGCCGCCAGGGTGAGCGACCGTCATCTCGGCCAGTACTCATGGCTGATAATGGCGAGTCTTGCGGGAACTTCCAATTCAAGTAGCCGGCACGACTGCACCAACAGCGGCACTCATATCGTCCGAACCTGCGAGGCGAACCTCAACTGGTCTACTGTTTCCAGTTGGGCCTGCTTGTCGCCTGCTTTCAAGTTCCTGTAGATGGGCTTCAGACATCTTCTGAACGTCGCTCCGGAAAGACGCCCGCCACAGTCGCGGGGTATTAGTACCCTCTGAATCATGCTGGGCATCAGCCGCCCTATGCCAAAGCGAAAGACCGAGTTGTAATACTCATCGTCGACGAATCCCTGCTGGCATTGGAAGTGCACGTCATCTAGGTGGGCGTAGTTTGCCAGCAGCTGCTGAAATCTCTTGAATTGATGCTGTACGGAGAGAGGTTGAACGTTAGATTCGTTTTCGCGCTCGGGAATATCTGACTGTAATGAGCCCATCATCGTCGAGGCGCACGTCTGATTGGCCTCAGCCATCTGCAGCTTTCGATTCTGATCAAGTTCGTTAGTGTGGACGTCCAGCGTAGCCTGACTATGGCGCACCTAAAGGGCGAGTTAAACGAACGTGACGACAACAGCAATTGCGCTGCCAAACTCGTCCGCCGCACCAAGTTAATGGTCCGTTCAAGGTGACNCTCAACCCGNTCCTCATCGCGCCATCGAAGGTGAATCAGGCCGATGGCGCCGGCGAAAGCTGCCCTTCAACGCCATGGTGGCGAATACGATCCGCCACAAACCCGCTCGCCTTGATCTCTTCAACAAAGTCGAGCAACCAAGCGAAAGCCTCGGCTCTGCCTTTGTTGACCCCAACCGCCTGCTGCACCGCAGTGAACTGACCGTCAAGAATCCGAGCGCCTGGCAGCTTGTCCACCTCTTTCACGAGACCGCTGCGCAGTCCACCGAGCGCACTCATGTCGCCGTCCACAAACTGGGCAAAAGCATCACCTTTGATAAGGCGCAGTTCTGCTTTGCTGATGTTGTTTTCAAGCCACAGTCCATAGGCACTGCCNGCGGGAGCAGAGATCGAGTTACCGGGCTGGTCCACTTCTTCAATTGTCTCGATAGGCGAATCACCGGGCACGAGATAGGTAGCCTCAATCTCCGCGTACGCAGCTGTGAAGTCGATTACGGCGGCCCGCTGTGGCTCCGCACCAATGTTCGCGATATCCCATTCGTTGTTACCAGCCGCATCGGCGATTTCGCTGGGCCGAGCATAAGGCACTAGCTTGAGCGGCACACCAAGCCGGCGCGCAATTGCAGCTGCCACGTCAGGCGAGGTTCCGACCGGGTTACCCTCGGCGTCTTTGTCGACAACCAACAGGAAGTTACCCATGTTGATTGCTGCACGCAGCACACCCGTGGGCGCAAGTTGGGACACAATCAAGGGATCAATCATCGGCTCTGTCATAAGGTGGCTCCGGGGTTACTACTAGCAGTGCATGCAGTCCGTCTAGCAGGGCTGCGGGATCGTGAATGAACCAGTATGCACCGGCGCTCCCTGTATGATCGTAATTCTAAGCGCAGTAAGCATGAAAATTTGTTCACCTTTCGGCAACGCGCCAATGAGCCCCGTGCCGAGCTACCCCGACACTCAGCTTCAATCGAGACCAGATGCTCCGCAACGGCTTGACAATCTGCCGTCGGGTCAATGGCATGGAGCTTGGTACACCCGAGACAATAGAGTGCATCGAGGAAGTCAGCCATTGCACACCAGAGCATGACACCCGCATTGATGCGTTCATTACGGTCGACCCGCGGCACCACTTGCAACAACCAATACTCAAACAAGCGTCGCGAGCATCCAATGCCTCCTACACAAGAGCCTGCGGTTCAGCTANGCGGCCAGTCAGCAGGTCGGCATGTCCGGCAAGCGTAGCGTTAGCATCCGGATAGGCTTGATACTGCAGCCTAGGATCGGGCATCGCGGCGACAATCTCATGAATACGCGCGGGCGTAAGTTGCGCAATCAGCTCCGGCGCGCCGTTCTTAAGGTGGCATGGCCCAGGGCAGCAACACATGATCGCGAATCAGCGTGAAAGGATCGGCTACGCGCTCGGCAAACGGCTCGCCACCATGGTGCAAGTAGAGCGCGGCCCCATAATCAACCAATTCCTGTTGTGCTCAGACAGCCGGTTGGTATTGTGAGCCGTGCGATCCACATTACAGGAACAGGCGTCGAGTTAGACAATCCTGGATACAGGATCCGGATCGAGGTCGTGCACCACTGGGTCAAGGGACACTGAAGCGAGCAGATAGTCGAGCGCATGATTGATGCCTGCAATGGCGCGGATCAGGTCATGTATCTCCGCATCAGGAGGCCCAGTCCCCGCGCAATTTCGCCACCTATCAGTTCCGCTACGAGGGTCTTTTCATCGTGCACGGAACGCAAAACTTGAAGACATAGACCCCTCTTTCCCGGCCTGACAACTGTCGGCAGTGCGCCGTCCTCCTTGAGGCACGTCACCCAGCGGCGGACGCTAACTTCTCGAAGACTACCCACTCGAGCTGTTGTCTCATCGCATGCGGGTGGGTACAAGCTCCGTCAGAATGCCGCTAGCGGACTTAGGGTGAAAAAAAGCCGCCGTGACTTTCGTGCCGGCGGGCTCATCGAGATCAATCCGCCGCAGCCCCTGGCCGGCTAGCCGAGCTGCTTCTGCTTCAACGTCGTCGCAGCCGTAACCCCAATGATGCAGGCCCGCCCCAAACCGCTGCAGGTACTTGTAGGTGCCTTTCTCCTCAAGCACAGGGATTAGCACTTCGATCTGCGTCTGCCCTTCACCCACCTGGAAAAAGTAGTTGTGTGTGCCTTCCGGCGCAAAGTACGCACCGTCGGGTAGCGGAGAGCGCGAAAGATCCAATGGAAACCCCATCTGGTTCTGCAGTACGTCGACTGCCTGGTCGATTGAATGCGCAACGACGCCAATGTGGTCGAGTCCTGTAATCATGCTGATGCCTCCCCCGGAAAGTGCTCTTTGAGCCTGGTGACTAGCCATCCTACGTACACGCGACTCAGATCGCTATATCATCACGCCTGTCTGATCGAAACGAGCAACACCCATGGCTGATCTGAACGCCTTTCGCAAAACTGCCCGCGCCTGGCTGGCTGAAAACTTTCCCCCTTCCTTGCAAAGCAAGCCGCCCACCATCCCGGCAGGGTTTGGCGCCAAGTTTGATGGTGACATGAGGCTCTGGCAAGAACGCCTGGGCGAAAAGGGCTGGTCGACTCCAACCTGGCCTGCCGAGTACGGCGGCGGCGGACTATCACCTGAAGAAGCCGGCGTGCTGCGCAAAGAGATGTCCGACATGGGTGCCTTCAACCCGATTGGCGGCTTTGGCGTGATGATGTTCGGCCCCACTTTGCTAGACATCGCCACTGAGGAGCAGAAGCAGAGATATATTCCTGAGATCATCCGAGGTGATATCCATTGGTGCCAGGGCTACTCCGAACCTGGAGCCGGCTCCGACCTTGCCTCCCTGCAGAGTTTTGCCGAGGACAAAGGGGATCACTTTGTCCTGAATGGCTCGAAAATATGGACCTCGGGCGCCAAGGAAGCCGACTGGATGTACGGTGTCTTCCGCACGGATCGGGGCAGCAAGTATGAGGGCATTAGCTTCTTGACCCTCGACATGCACGCCCCTGGAGTCGAGGTAAAACCCATCCAACTGATCTCCGGGGCCTCACCCTTCAACGAGGTTTTCTTCACGGACGTGATTATTCCCAAGGAAAACCTGATCGGCGAGATCAACAAAGGCTGGTCCATTGGCAAACACCTACTGCTCCACGAACGCCAGGGCATTGCCGGCATGGGCGGGTCAGGTACGCGCAGCTACGGGCTCGAAGACGCCGCCAAAGACTACCTGCCGATGGAAGGCGGTCGGCTGGTCGATGGAGCCATGCGCGAACGCATAGCTAGACAGAAAATGCTCGCGCACTCCTTTGGCCTTACCGCCCACCGTTTCAACGAGGAAGCGGAGGTGCACGGACCCTCCCCTGCGATCGGCATTATGAAAGTCGCCTGGGCCAATATGAACCAGGAGAAAGACGAACTCATGGTGGAAATCATGGGCAACCGGGGCCTCGGTTGGGAGGGCGAAGGCTTCAACGAGAAAGAGCTTGCGCGCACCCGAAGCTGGCTACGCTCGAAGGCCAACTCCATTGAAGGCGGCTCCAACGAGGTCAACCTCAACCTGGTTGCCAAACGCGTTCTTGGTCTGAAGGGATATTGAGATGGCCGTCCTAACAGAAGAACAGACCCTGCTGAAAGACCAGGCCCAGGCCTGGGTACGCGAAGAAGCGAGCGTCAACCACTTCCGCGCTATGCGCGACTCGGGCGGGGATAGCGGTTTCGACCCCGAGACTTGGCGCCAGATGGTGGACCTCGGCTGGACCGGGATTCTCGTACCTGAGGAGTTCGGCGGCTCCGGTATGGACTACATGACGTTTGGTGTCGTGCTCGAGGAGCTTGGGCGCGGGCTCACGGCGTCACCACTTTTCGCCTCTTCACTTGTTGGTGCAACCGCGCTGCTGATTGCAGGCGGCGATACCCAAAGGCGCGAGTGGCTACCGAAGATTGCAAACGGTCAGGCGATTGTGACTCTTGCAATTGACGAAGGGCCCCACCACAACCCTGCTGGCGTTGCGCTTAGCGCAACGAAGTCAGATTACGGCTACAACCTCTCCGGCACCAAAACTTTTGTGCTTGAAGGCACAACCGCAGATGCCTTTGTAGTCGCTGCACGCTATTCCGGTAACGCCGGTGAAGAAGCAGGCATCTCACTTTTCCTCGTGCCTGGCGATGCCGCTGGTATCTCGCGCTCGCGTCTCAACATGGCAGACTCGCGAGGCTATGCTGACCTCAGTCTTGACGGTGTGCAGATCGATGCCGACGCGCTGATGGGCAGCGAAGGCAGAGGGTTTGCTGCCCTCGATGCCATTCTGGATCGGGCCCGCGCTGGCCTCGCCGCCGAGATGCTCGGCAGCGGCGCAGAGTCTTTCGACCGGACCTTGGACTACCTCAAGAATCGCGAGCAGTTTGGCCAGGTCATCGGCTCCTTCCAGTCTCTGGGTCACCGCGCCGCAACCCATTTCATGAACATGGAGCTGGCCCGCTCCTGTGTCGAAGGTGCGCTCTTGGCAATCGATAGCAGCGCCGACAACGTGCGAGCGATGGCTTCGCTGGCGAAGTGCCAGGTTGGTGAGTTCATCCACGACATGTCGAATGACATGATCCAGATGCATGGCGGCATCGGCATGACGGACGAATTTGACGCAGGTTTCTTCCTGAAGCGGGCACGTACGACCGAAACCGCGTTTGGCAACCAGGCGTTCCACCGCAGTCGCTACATAGAAGAGCACGGCATCTGACCATAAGAAAGGTGCCGTCCAGCACCATCGTACTGAACGTTCGAGCAGATAGTCATGTTCACCCAAGACCGCGTGTACGCTAGGCATATAGCCAACTTCTTGCACGCGAGCCTCAAACATCCGCCTCATCCAGCTGATATAGCGGACAAACTCTCCCTCGCTCAGATAGCCGCCGTGATAAAGGCCCGTACCGACGTCTCGCCANCCCGGTCCCGTTATATCCCCCCATTAAACAATCTTTGATTCCTGGCTTCCTACACGNGCAANGCAGCCGCTTCGGGCGATCGGGAGGCCNATGCCACGCGCAGATCCTCTATCGAAAACACCANTTCAAAGAGCGCCGTCATCCTTCGGNACCCAAATAGTGTGCANAACCNTTAGTTTCAAAAGTGGGCACCCCCNTGCAGGGCTTNCGNCAGCGAGCCGANGGATTNGGCTNACCGCAGACAATGGCTACAGGTAAACGCTTCGCCGAGCACCNGCCCCAANTGACCCGCTGAGGCAANCGAGCGNAGACGGTGGCNACGGCGAAATCGACAAAGGCGAGGACACTCCGGGGCTTGCTCGCAACCAGACCAACCGCGTTGTCCAGGATTACCGGATGCCAGACNTCGTTANATAANGTTCCCGCCAGCACCTGGGGCGNCTTNTGCNCTGATACCTGAATGACTCAGGGCCAGCATCGAGCCTCCGTNAGATGCGGTAGCCTGTCTCNAGATCATCCTCCGCCACAAGGAATCGGCAGACCTGCTGACCATGCTCAGACAACTCCTCGTACATTGAGCGTGGGATAGATGGCNCCTGGCGCATGTGAAACCAGGGTGCCATGAACATCGCATTCGGGATGGCTCGCATGCTGTCCGAGAGATTGGGCGTCCCGCCATGCCACGCGCGCATATCCCTGATCAGCACGGAGCCGGCCGGCGCCGGGCAAACCGTCGAGAAGCGCATCCAAGCGGGCTCTTCCTCAATGCCCGGGATATGCTCCCGTGAATGTTGGGTACCCGGGATCTGCCGGGTAGGCCCGTTGAACTGGGTGAAGTCTTGGGCTAGGAAGTTNCAGCAGATCACGGGACAGGGCAGATCTCGGATAGAGGTGACTCCACGGGGGTCAAAAAAACCGCCAGCGTGATCACCAATATCCGCNTGCAGGCGCTGATAGTGAACCGCGCCGGGCATGCAGAAGTCCCCNGCCGCACGCGCCATACGGTAGTCACTCGAACCAAAAATAGCGGTCACAATCGGCGTCACGGTTGGCANATCCACAAGCATCCGCCATTCCGCGCGNTGCAGTACTGAATTCGTGATGCTCGCGCCGCCAAATGAGTAGCGGTACGGGCCTCGATTGCCCTTGCGCTCAGGGTCCAGTTCAATGATGGCGTCCGCTTCACGCTCACAACCTGCGCGCAGGAATGCCACCTGCCGCGGGGTCAACACATCGCGCACAACCGCAAAGCCATCGCGATAGAATGTCTCAACAACAGCTTCGATAGCTGCAGGGCTGTGCACCTGCAGACCCTGCAGACCGTTGTGCTCCGCCAGACTCATCTGCAAGGCTGCAAGGTCTTCAGCCATCTTAAGCACCCCAGAATCGACTACAGCTTAGCCTAACAGGTACCGCGAACCGGCACCGAAAACGCGCCCGAATAACGCCACAGAGATTGGCGCACTACTCAGCCAGTAGACTCCTGTCGCGTGCGAAAACAAAACGGATCAAAGCGACCGGAGTAGTTCCGCGATACCAGATACNCCTGNNCCGGACAGAATTTTTTTGGCCGCATCCCTTGCATGGTCGTCACAATGCGCTGGCGTCGCGCTTTGCCCAGCCCACTTCAACATGGACACATCGTTCACGCTGTCGCCTATCGCCAGCACTTCGGAGGCGTCAATGCCCAACTCGCCGGCCAGGGTCTCAAGCGCGTTGCCCTTGCTGGCATCAACGGCGTGGAAGCCCGTNACCGACGGGAAGTCGAGGAGGGTCAGTTGGTCACCATAGCGCGNCTGCATCTCATTATGGACGCCAGCAGCGTGCTCGACAGTGCTAATGATGTCGATGCCAGTTGGTCGAATGCCCGACAGATGTGGCTCAGCATCGATCTCCATGGGAATCCCNGAGACGTCGGCAAAGAACTGACCTTGTTNCGTATGCCGGGAGGTGAGATAACGTCTGGAATCAAACCATGCCAGCGACCAGCCATGTTCGCGGGTGTATTCAACGAGCTCCATTGCAATGGCTTCATCAACCATATGCGCTTGGCGAAGGCTGCCGTCGAGGTGATGAATCGAGGCACCCTGCTGACAGATTAGGGGGCGCTCTATGCCCAGATGCCGGGCGACTCGAGCGGTGCCCNGNTACATTCTCCCAGAGGCAAGTACAACTGCAATCCCACGTGCTTCGAGACCGCTGACCGCNGCCGTCATTTCCGCCCCTGGCATGGCATCAACAGGCACACCCGGGTCNAGCAACGTACCGTCNATATCCAATGCGACAAGTCGAATCATGCCTGGCTCTACTCCGAACAGGTAAACAGCCCACCGTTCGACCTTCCGATCTCAGCCTCGGCAAACCTCATCGCCAAGCCTACCGGATTCCAGGANCGAGGTGAGGCCAGGAGNGGCTAGNGGGAANGNCTTGGCTCTCGAGCCTGNTACGCAGCAGNCCACCCACANNAAGTGGGCCGGTAAAGACCAGGAAATTCCTGATTANCTAAACGCCGGCANCGATCAGNTAGCNCGCGATGCCCGACCCCATCAAAGCACCAGAACGCCCAAGCCCAATCGCCCAGCACGCTCCTGTACTAAGGATCTGCACCGGATACACCTTGGTAGCCACTGCATAGAGACCCCTGTAGCCGACTTTCAAACTATAGGCGNCCTATCGATGACCTTCGAGATGTCNNTGGCGGATGCCGTCTCCAAGGCAGCCTATTTCCCGGAAAATTTGGGCGTGCGCTTCTCAGAGAACGCTTTGAAGCCCTCCTTGCTGTCGTNNGTATCCAGCAGCATACGCTGACTAGTCCACTCGTACTCGGCAAAGGTTGCTAGATCCATGTCGTGTGTGCGCTGCATCATGCGNCGCAGCACGGTGTAGGCGAGCGGCGGNCCATCNGCGATCTTGCGCGCGAGCNCCTGCGCTTCCGCGTGTAGGTCGGCGTCGGCCACGACCCGACTTGCGATGCCGCAGTCAAGGCAGGCCTGAGCATCCAGCAGATCACCCGAGTAGAGAATGTCGTAGGCCTTGCTCATTCCAACAATCCGCGGCAGCCAATACGCCGCGCCGTAATCAGAAGCCAGCGCACGGCGGATAAAGATCGAACCCATGCGGGCAGACTCACCCAAAATTCGCACGTCGCAGCAAAGGGCAAGCCCGAAACCCGCACCTACGGACGCACCGTTGACGGCCGCAATGATGGGTTTGTCACAGCGTGAGAACGCTTCAACGCTGCGCCCCGAGGCTCCACGTTGGTCGAGCTTGGAGGAGCGATTGAATGTTCCGTCGCCGCCAGTACCACCAACGCCAATCGCGGCACCGGCGCAAAAGCCCCGCCCGTTGCCCGTCAATAGCAGCACATGTACTGAGTCGTCTTTGGCTCGTTCCAGCGCTTCAGCAATACCGCTGCTAATGCCGCGCGTGAGCGCATTCATCGTTTCCGGTTCATTCAGTGTTACTGTCAGAACACCATCATCAAGATCGAAGAGAACGGAATCGGCCATAGGAACCCCGTGGTTAGGTATGTTGGCGCTGTACGTCAGGCATTGCGTTTGATGTCTCTGAAAGACCCCGTATCGGCCCGCATCTCAGAGGGCATGCCGAGCACGCGTTCGGCAATGATGTTGCGTTGAATCTCATCAGTGCCGCCAGCTATCGAAATGGCAGGCACCGAGACCAGGACCTCCGCCACCATACCTTCCTCCGCCGAGTCTGGCCCCGCACGCATGGCATCCGCGCCTGAAATCATGGTATGAACATGTGATGCCTGCCTTGCAACGAAGCTTGCTGCAAGCTTGCCAATGGAGCCCGCTGGCACAATTTCGTTGGAGCCAGATTTGCGGTGAGCCTCGGCTGCCGCTAAAGCCAGCGCGGCGCCGCGTTGCATTGAGACGAGCTTTGCTATCTCCTGCCGCACGGCCGGGTCCTTTATGGCGCCGGTCTCCGTAGCCCGGGGTAGCACCAAGTCAACCCGCCCTTGGCGCTGCGGATACCAGACGTAGGGTTCGTTCGCGACGCGCATCTCCTCCCGGTACTCATCGTAAACGCGACCTTCGCTCAACTGATCCGATTGTACCAGCGAGCGGCTAACACCCCCCATGCGACGCTCATAGGACAGGGTGGTCTTGGCAACCGACCAGCCATTGCCTTCCCCGCCGATCAGGTCTTCAACAGCCACCTCAGCGTCCGTCATGAATACCTCGTTGAAGGAGGCATAGCCATTCATTTGCTGTAACTGGCGTACCTCGACGCCGGGCTGGCGCATATCGATCAGGAAATAGCTGATGCCCTGATGTTTCGGTATGTCGAAGTCCGTGCGCGCAACAAGGAGGCCATAGTCGGCATGATGGGCACTCGTGTTCCAGACCTTCTGGCCGTTGATGATCCACCTGCCGTCCTTCAATTCAGCCTTGGTGCTCAGCCCGGCAAGGTCCGACCCGCTACCCGGTTCGCTGAAGAGCTGACACCAGGAATGTTCACCCGTCAGTATGGGCCGCAGATAGCGACTTTTCTGATCGTGGTTGCCCATCGAGAGGATTGTCTCGGCCGCCAACCGGCGCGGCCCCGACTGAGCCACCGGCACAATGCCACGGGCATTGAATACCCGCGTCACTACCGCGGCCTGCTCCATTGTGAAGTCGCGCCCGAAAAATTCTGAAGGCCACTGGGTTGTCGACCAACCACCTTCCACGAGCCGCGTGCGCCATTCCTGCAAGGAGATGTTCGGGTCCCAGTTGTCGTTCAGCCAGGCATTGACGCTCTGCTCTATCGCTTCTGGGGAGTCACTCATGCGCTTTGCTCGGTCAATTCTGCTTCCATGAGCACCATCATTCGCTCTCTATGGATGGTAGGAGTTCCAAGCAACACCTCCGAACTTTTGGCCCGCTTAAACCAGAAGTGCGTGTCTTCCTCCCATGTGAACCCAATCCCGCCACGCATCTGAATCGCTTCGCGGGCAGCCCTCATGTAAACGTCCGAAGCCATAGCCTGCGCCATGCTCGCTGCATAGGGCTCTCCCTCCCCCGCGTCTAGGCAGAACGCCGCATGATGGGTCGCAGCTTTGGCAAACTCGAGCTCCATCAAGAGCTCGGCACATCGGTGTTTCAACCCCTGGAAAGAACCAATAGGGCGGCCAAACTGGTAACGCATCTTCGTGTACTCAACGGTAGTATCTAGCAGGTGCTGGGCGCCGCCGACCATTTCGTGGGCGAGCGCAACGCCGACGGCGTTCCATATCGCGACCAGCGTCTTCGCAGACAGATAGCCAATCCGCTCGGCTTCTACCGAATCAAAGTCGATTCGGGCCAGCTTGCGGGACGGATCGATCGCCTCGACCGGCGTGATACCGATACCAGCCGAACCGGGCTCGACCGAATACAGTCCCAGCCCATCACCTTCCCCGGCAACTACAACGAGCAGTTCAGCATTCTGGCCGTCAACCACCAACGGCGCGGAGCCAGTCAGCCTGGCCGATTCTGCGCGTATCTGCGTACCGACCTGTTCCGGGGTATTCAGATTGTCGAGGACCAGCGCCCCGATGTTCGTACCAGTCGCTAGCCCGGGTAGCAACGCCTGTTTGGCCTCCTCTGACGCTCCATAAAGCAGTGCATAGACAACCATGACTGAGGAGGCAAAAAACGGCCCTGAGTAGAGGTGTCGGCCCATCTCCTCCGCGGCGATGCCCAGTTCGACAGCACCGTAACCAAACCCGCCATATACATCGGGTATATGAGTACCGGCAAGGCCTACCTCGTCACACATCTGGCGCCAGACGCCGCCATCGTAGCCNGAGTCTGATTCGAGCAGCGCCCGCAGCCGCGTTGCACCCGCGTTGTCTTCAAGAAACCGNGACACCACGNTGCGAAACGTCTCTTGATCCTCAGTAAATGCAGTCTGCACCTGCAGCCCCTNTAAGAGTCCGCAGGGAACTATGTACGCACANGCATTCCGCCGCAACAGCAGGCCTGCAGGAGAGGCNGGGATTGCGGTAGGGTCCNGCTTTCCGTTCAGAGCNACCGAGAANCANACATGCAGCTACATCGACTTATCTTNCTGGGAGTCACGCTTATGGTCACGTCCGCCGCCTGGGCGAACGACATCGTAGGCATTTGGACCATCACCAGCGAAGGCCGCCGCGCCCTACAGGAAAGCACNCTGACNGTTACCGACGNCGGCNCGCTGAAGGGCACNATCACTGGACCCCGNGGCAACACCATGGAGATCGCCGAGGTCAAAACAAGCGGCGCCGACTTCACCTTCCGCACCAACCTGTCGACGCGTATGGGTGACTTCACTCTGACCTACAAAGGCAAGGTCAAGGGCGANAACATGGCAGGCACAATCGACACGCCNATGGGTAGCAATAAGTTCACGGGCAAGCGCAAGGCTGNAGAGTAAGCGCCTGTGGCCGAACATCTAAATTATGCGGTTGCAGGGCCAGAAAGTAGCCCGGCGCTCTTGCTGGTGCACGGGTTTCTCTCATCCAATGCGCAGTGGCTGCTCAACTTAGAGCGATTGGCCGCTAGCTTTCGTGTTGTTACCGCCGAACTGTGGGGGCACGGCAACTCACCGGTCCCCGATGCGAGTGCATTCACAATCGATCGCTACATGAACGAGTTCAACCACATTCGCCAGGAGTTGGGGATCAGCCAATGGGCNGTGGGTGGTCAATCCTACGCGGCAGGACTTGCGGTCAGGTATGCCATTGCCTTCCCAGGACACTCGATNGGAGTGGTCACCACCAATTCACGATCTGCCTTTGGCGCACCGATTCCGCGCCCCAGGGGCGGCACACCGCGCAAAGCGGCGGATGGTGTAAATACCTACCGAAACCGCCACATCCCTGTCCACCCGGTACACGCCAAACGCCTGCCAGCCGGCATTCGCGAAAGGCTTGTAGAAGCCGCTGACAGCGTCCTCCCCGAGACACTTGAACGGAGCAGCCTCCTTGCGCCGGATCTGAACGCCATGGACCTGCTCGACTTGGTATCGGTGCCGATGATGCTTGCCAACGGCCGTTTTGAACGTGGTTTCCAGGACGCGGCCGCCCAGGTCCGCGAGCGCGCACCCCACGTTGAAGTGATAGATATGGATGGCGGCCACGCGGTCAACATCGATGCAGCCGAATATTTCGACAAAACAGTGACAGCTTTTCTGGCCAAACTGTAACGTCACCTCCACGCCGAAACAGTGCTCGCACGCGGTGCGTTGGCTGCCTAACGGAGTTTCCGAACTCAACGAACCGCAAAAGCGCNGCGTTTTTNGACTTCGCCAACGAGCACGGCGAACATGCCCTGCGCGAGCAGTTGCCGCAAAAGGCACGCGAACTAGTCGTGGTTGAGACGACCCCACTCCGCTTGAGTCGTTCGCCAATGACATCTACTCGCGGAGCGGCAACCTCACCTTTGGGCTCTTATTGATCGTAGGTGTTGCAGCGCGCACCAGTGACTCCTTTGCGCGACACCATTCAACTACCCGGTAATAGGGCAGCAACCGAACGTCGACGGCTCGTTGATCCGCCTAACCAACCCGGGGGATCTCAAACACCCACGACTATGCGTATGATGGGAGATAGCAGTACTCGGACAGACAAGAAGAGCATTCAAACAAACACAAGAGGACAAAGTCATGGCACATGACATTGTAATTCGCGGGGGCAGCCTTGTTGACGGTACCGGCGCCGAGCCGGTCAACGGCGATCTCGCAATCGACGACGGTTTAATCACCGCCGTTGGAGAAGTAGACGGCAAGGGCAAACAGGAAATCGACGCGGAAGGACACATCGTAACGCCAGGGTTTGTCGATCTGCACACCCACCTTGACGCACAGATCGGCTGGGAACCCACGATGACACCAGTTTCCTGGCACGGTGTATCAACCGCGTTACTCGGCAACTGCGGCGTGACCTTTGCGCCCTGCAAGCCGACCGACCGCGAGCTGCTGGCAGGGATGATGGAAACTGTTGAGGACATTCCCAAGCACGCCATCATGACCGGGTTGCCCTGGAGCTGGGAAGACTACGGCGGATACCTGGACGCAATCGAAGAGCTGAAGCCGTCGCTGAACATGGCAGGCCTCGTTGGCCACTGCGCGGTGCGTTTCTACGTTATGGGCATGCGAGCAGTCGAAGAACTCGCTACCGAAGATGAAATGAAGCAGATGGCGGACATCGTCGCGCACTCGATCGACAAGGGTGCCTTTGGTTTCTCCACCAACCGCCTTGAAGGTCACCGCCTGCCGGACGGTCGCTCAATCCCGGGAACGTTTGCTGACCCGCGCGAGCTTGAGATCATCGGCAAGCAAGTGGGAGCACGCAGAGCATTGATGCAGGCCGTTGGCGCCGCGCCCGAGGTCATCAAGCGCATGTCAGACGCTTCCGGCGACCGCGTACTTTTTAGCGCTGGCGGCGCAAATGAGCCCGGTGCAGGCAAACGTGTCGCGGCACACCTTGACGAACTGTGTGCCGGAGGTGACATCACCGCCATTACTCAGGTCCGTGGCTCGGGTTTCATGTACGGGCTGCAGGGCATGATGCCGTTCGAGGGTGAAACCTGGAATGAGATGCGCAAACTCGACCTTTCCGGGCGCCTGCAGGCACTGCAGAACGGCGAGACAGTAGCCAAGCTTGTGAAAGAAGGCGAGACCGAGACCTGGGTGCGTTTCGACCGCTTGTACTACCAGGGTAATGCCGAGACCCCAAGCTACACCGCCAACATCAACAACAACATGGCTGTGCAGTGCCAAAAGACGGGCGAGACCCATGCCGAGATGTTCATCCGCATCTCCCGCGAGACCAAAGGCAAGGGCCTCTTCACCTGGCGCATGTTCAACCAGGACCTGGACGAACTCGGGGTTCTGTTCAAAAACCAGAACATCTTCCCGAGCCTCGGCGATGCTGGCGCCCACGTGTCCCAGTTCATTGATGCCGGTTGGTCAACGTTTGTGATGTCCCACTGGCTACGCGAGAAGCAGCTCTACTCGCTTGGCGAAGGTATCCGCCGCCTCACGTCAGGCCCGGCCCGCGTAATTGGGCTCACCGACCGCGGTACGCTCGAAGTGGGCAAGCGCGCAGACGTGAACGTCGTCGACTTCGACAACGTCACCGAACTGCACCCGGAGATTGCACATGATTTCCCAGGTGGCGCACCCCGCTACATTCAACGGGCACGCGGTTATAAGGCAACGCTCATCAACGGTCAGGTCAACCTGATGGACGATGAACTCACCGGCGCCCGCGCAGGTGAGGTGCTGCGGCACAACGCCTAACGTAGGACCCCAATCCTGGCCGGAGTCCGTTCCGGTCAGGATTTGCAAAGCATTCCCAACGGCTTTCCCTGCATCACGGTTGCAACCTCGACCTTCTTAGTCCTCCATAGGTATGCGCAGAGCGCTTGCTGTGGAAGAATGCAGGCATGAGTGATTCACTGCTGCCGGACCTCCGAGACAGTTTGACGTGCCGCCAGCACGTAGTGCTCACCTGCCTGTGTAAGGCACGGGCTGTGGTTGGCAACTGCTCGCTTAAGACTGCCATGATCTAAAGTCCGGTCGTCGAATACATCGACATGAAGAACCATGAGTTCCACGGCCTTCTGAGAACGCTCCTATGAGTCAGCTTACCTGCATCGACAACTGCTCGTTCGGCCGCGAAGTGAAGTGGCAAAGTGCGGCTCCGGCCAGCCTTCGCGATGCCCTGCACGACTACGGCATGCTGCTATTCCGCNATGTNCCCGGTGATTCNTCANCAACTCTGGCNGCTCGGGTCCGCGACTGGTTCCCCGATATGCCGATCGAAGAACCCCGCGCAAACCGTCCCGTCGATGGCGGCCCGATGACGGTGCTAGGCTCAACGCGAGGCGAGGACGGCGGCTTCAACGCTGACTACGTACCCGCGGCGAGGACGGGCGCCGCCCTACTTTCGGAGTCAGGACAATGGGACGACGCNCTCGAGGAGTCGCTAGACGATTGGGTGCGNCACAAGCGCGAGTGTACGTTTATGGAGTGGCACACCGACGCCACATTCAAACCCTGGCCAACCAGCTACGCGGCACTTTACTGCAAACAGCCTGGTTCAAGCCGNACNGGCTACTCGGACGCGGTTGTTGGTCTGCAGGCGTTGCCCCGCGACCTGCGGGAACTCGCTGAACAGGCAATATGTGTGTATCGACCCAGCATCATCTACGGCAACCCGAAACTCGGCATCCCGGCAATCGGCAGCCGCTCAGTGCAGNTGAGTGCCATGGAGTCAGAATTCACGGAAGANCAGCACGGTACNCTCGAAGCCGANCCTCATCCCNANGACCCGGTCGTCTGCCACCGCCTGGTTCAGACCCACCCACACAGCGGTGAGCAGAGCCTCCGATTCAGCCTTAAGAGTCTTGAGACCCTGATCCTGGACCCGGCACGCTCGACCAAGCGCCTGCCACNCACNGAAGGCAAGCGCNTCGCCTGGCAGATCATGCGCCACGCCACNGCAGCNAGCCGCGCCTACCTNCACCCGTGGCAGTCAGGTGACCTCATCGTCTGGGACGAGCGCATTACGATGCACTGCCGTGTTCCCTATGCCGCCGAAACCGAGGTGCGGGAAATGTGGCGCATGGNGTTTACCAGCGACGACGCGGACCAGGAATACAACGAGAGCCAGCCACAGCTAGATCTTGACATGGCGGCAGTNTAGGCAGCCACGGCCACAGGAACGTGCAACTGTGTCGCCGTCAGCTTCGAAGTTAGGATGGCCATCAGGAACGGATACGTCTGTCACTGCTCAACCTATGGATCACCGGCGCCGGGCGCAAACAGTGAGTCGACGACGTTTATCCCCGCCGGGTTGATCAAAGAGGGCCCAGTCCAACTGCGCGTTGCCCACCACACCTGGACAGGCTACATAGAGCCCTGGGATGAGATTNGCGATTCCCGCCATCAGCACAAAGAGGGACTCCAGACCGGTTGACCGAATCGGCAGTGGCATCAGTGCGCATTGACTTTCGGCTCCGGCGAGCGTAGCGTGCGGGGCGCTGAGCAATAATTTTGTTCTGCTTTAGCGTTTCACCTCTTTGTGACGTCCTGCAGCATCAGATCCTATTGTTCCACAGTGCTTCCAGCGAGAAGCAAAGTAATTTGTATGTTCAGGAAAAAACCATGTCAGAAAAAGTAAGTGGAACCGTAAAATGGTTCAACGAAGCAAAGGGCTTCGGATTCATCGAGCAAGACTCCGGTCCGGACGTGTTTGCACACTTCCGTGCAATCAACGGTTCGGGCTTCAAAACGCTGACCGAGGGNCAAAGAGTCACCTTTACCGTGACCCAGGGACCCAAAGGCCCGGCTGCGGAAGACATTACTCCGGAGTAAAACCTTCCCGAGCGGGTGGCGNCCNATCAAGGGCAACACCCGCATTGAGAAGGCAAGCGTTTCGTACGCCGAGNGGCGAAATGCCCGCAAGAAGCGGGCGTGTTAACCNTGTATTNGGCGCCATNCAGGTNGGCATAGAGTGGCAAANTTGGCTACNNNTNTNNNGTGNGCGNTCANTCCTAAAATCCAGCACCCGCTCCCNCTGCNCTCTCACAGGAACGCCTGCTCAAGCNNNACTCTCACCTGTATCTGTGTCTGTGTCTGTNTCTGNGTCTGACCGGATTGATAACGGCGCGGCGTTGCCACNCATCCACGCCCGAAAATTTCTTTCCCACTGCNTNGACCGANCCTCGTNGCGTTNAAGGCCTGCNAGACCCNTCGCANNCTTNCCTAAGCGTTATGCAGTCAAACGAAACGNTANGCGCCGGNCGCTGATCTGCCTANCGCTCGTCGCACTTCTANCCGNCCNGCCANNCACCANNGNTACCNATAGNCCNTCCAGTGCGAAGNNGANTCGCANCTANTCAAGCGCCGNGTNCGCCAGTTGGTTCAAGGACGNATCGAAAGTTGCCGAGAGCGCAAACNGCCTGNGCTNNTGNNTAGTAGGTCGGAGATCGAGCATGTTGCCTGTNACCACGTNTCCAACCGTTANGTTTCTTTAAGCNAGGCAACAAGNTGCTGCAGCCCTGCATCNCCGCACNCCAGTTGCTNACCACAGTAGCTGAACNCTGGANGGAAGAGTNGGGNCTCTCACTGCTCGCNACCAAGCNCCTATTGATNCGGNAGCANTTCGAACGCAANCTCAACGGCNANNCCGACGNTTGTTTGNGAGNNACNCAACAACTGNNTNAGCTTGGTTGNTANCTGGTATCNCGTTGNGCGTTTNGTGCTNCTGAGGCATANGCCAACGACCGCCGATTCAACNGTCTGCTNNCGCNACGATGACGTGTCNTTGGCNGACACTTGCAGCGCCGACATTGCTGCTGCATTCAGAAACTACGGCAGGTTGGTCATCATCACAAACCCCCCATCTGCCGTCACACCCTGGCAAATCGCACAAGCGTCATCCTCACCAAGGGCTATGCCATGGCAGAATTGCTGAAACTGGCGGGTCTGAAAACAGAAATCACACACTCTTACTAAGCGCTCATCCAAGCAAACAGGGCATCGACTTCTGACTCGACTTGCATCCGGCTACCAACTTTCAACATAATCGGCCTCGACGGTGCCCGCGAGGGCATAAAAGGGAACCCGGTGTAAACCTTTCGAGTTTGAATCCGGGGCTGTACCCGCAACTGTAAACGACGAGCTACTCGCACAAGCCACTGAATTGAATTCGGGAAGGCGCGAGCCAAGCGAAGACTCGTGAGCCAGAAGACCTGCCGTCTCGTCGCTCGTCCAGAACCGGGACTAGTTCTTGGGACAGGGTGCTTTCCTTAGCAGCGACAACATTGTCCACGTCGCATTCGGACTTTTTGTCGGTGAACGGTTGCCCACGACGTGGGGTGGACCGATTAAGGAGAGTTCTCATGAAGGCAATCTGCCGCCCCCGTGTTTTCCATACACCTATACCGCGGACCATCTGCATGCTGCTGATGGTTGGGTCTTCTTTCGCACACGCAGCGTCGAATGATATCGATATGGACGAAGTAATCGTCAAAGCATTTCGCCTGCCGTCGCAAGTATCGGAAACTGGCTCCAGCATCTGGATTGTCGACAAAACACTCATCGACGCTCGTGGCTACAAGCACATGACTGACGTTCTGGCTACAGCGCCTGGTGTCACAGTCAATCAGAACGGTGCCTTCGGTGGGCAAGCCAATGCCCGTATCCGTGGCGCAAGTAGCGATCAAACGCTGGTGCTCATAGACGGTGTCGTAGGTAACGACACCAGCACACCGGGCGGCGGATTCGATTTTGGCATTTTCGACGTCACCGACATCGAGCGCGTTGAGGTGCTCAAAGGTCCTCAGTCGACACTCTGGGGTTCTGATGCGATCGGTGGGGTGATCAACGTGATCTCAAGGAAACCCGAAGCAGGCTTTAATGCTGACGTCAATGCCGGCCTCGGCAGTTTTGGCGCCCAGCAGTACGGTGTCTCGGTGGATGGCAGCAATAGCACCGGTGATTTCCGCCTCAGCTACAACGACCAATCGACAGATGGCATTTCCAAAGCGGACGAAGCCGATGGAAACAGCGAAGATGACGGTTACGAGAACCAAACTCTGTCGTTGAAAGGAGCATTGAATCTGCCAGGCAACGCGCGCCTGGAGTTCAACTACCGCGACACGGAAACTACCACCGAGTTCGACAGTTTCGGAGTAGCGACTGGTGTAGAGGATGGTAGTGAAGTCAGCGACGTCGAGTTCTCTTCCGCCCAGCTGTCACTTAACTTCCCGCTGTTTGACGATCGCCTGCAGAACCGTGCCACCTACGCCGACACGCAGATCGACCGTGCGAACATTAGCGCTGGTGTGCCGAGTTTCTCCGCTGAAGGGTCGCGAGAAGTGTTTCAATATCAGGGGACCTACGCGTTCAACGAGCTCCACCAGTTGTCCGTCGGCTTTGAAGATGAAGAGACTGGCAACGGTACCGAGACCTTCTCAAACACGGGTATCTTTGCGCTGTATCAACTCAGACCCTCTGACGATCTGACGGTGTCGCTGGGTCTGCGCGATGACGACCACGACGAGTATGGCAGCAAAACGGTTGCCCGTGTCAGCGCAGCCTGGTCGTTGACCGACATGGTCAATCTTCGTGCGAGCTGGGGCGAAGGCTTTAAGGCGCCCACGATCTTCCAGACGACTTTTTTCTGCTGCGGTGCTGTTAGTGCTAACCCCGACCTGAAGGCCGAAGACAGCGAGGCCTACGACTTGGGTGTCGATTGGCAATTTGCCAACGGAAACGCCGCGCTTTCCCTGACTGCGTTCAGCCAGGATACGGAAAACCAGATTAGCTTTTCCTTCGCAGTCGGCGGTTACGAGAATATCGCCGAAGTCGAGTCGCGAGGAATCGAGTTGGCGCTTGATTATCGCTTCACCGAGGTGCTGACTGCGACCGCCAATTTTACCCGCATGAACAGCGAAGACGGCAATGGCACCCAACTGATCCGGCTTCCCGAACTGACGGCCGATGTCGCGGTCAACTGGCAGATTCTGCCAGCGGTCACCACCTCGCTGGTCGCCATACACAATAGTGATGAAGAAGACTCTCGCGGCACCGTCGACAGCTGGACCCGGTTTGATCTGTCGGCGGTCTTCCGGCCCAGCGACAACATCAGTATATCCGCCCGAATGGAAAACCTAAGTGACAAGGACTATCAGCAGATCTTTGGCTATGGGACGCCTGGTCGTTCGGGTTATGTCGGCGTGACCTATTCGTTCTGAATGAGCGGCCCGGCACGCGCGCGAGTGGCATGAAGCAATAGCTTGCAGCCCTCGCAATGTTTTGCGCCGGGCTCGCCACCGCGGCTTGAGCGGAGCACACAAAGGTTGTCAGCCCGGACTACTGGGCCCATCCGTTAGTGGTCAAGCTTTTGGCACCAGAGCGCATCGCGGCAGTGTCGAAAGATGCCAACGTGAGCTCTCCTACATGCGGGACTCGTCTGCCGGGCAAAGGAAAGTCAGACCCAGTGCAGAAGAGATCCCGGCACTCGACCCTATTCTGGTAGCACGAAGCTAAGGCGCGGTCCCAACGCCAGGCANTTCTATGAAAGTATCGGAATCTCGGTCGTGCAGCTCCGCTATGCGAGCATGATTGCAGACGTCAAAGCCGAGGTCATCCGTGTCAGTGGCCTCCTCGGCAATAGCTGTAAGGCTGATTCAGTAGTCAGGGACGTAGTCCAGCCACTGTCCCAGGTCGCCGGATCCGGACCACAGGTATGACCCGCAATTCTGTACGTCACACCTAGGGGTGTAACCATAAATCCCGGCACCCTAGTACACGAATTGATGTCGAGAGCGAGACTGGACAACCACCCGCAGGCCCCAGGGTGGCATAGCCTGCCGCTTGAAAAATTGGCCATTGATCAGCCTTAGTTACTCGCCACCGCGTTCCACGACTACAAGACAACCAATCGAACTTCTGATCTGCGGCCCGACATCCGATGCAACTACTTCATACAGCGCGAAAACAACCAAAACCCAAAAAAAATCATATCCCTATGTTGAATTTCTATGAGTTATACGACAAAGCGGCGCCGTCATCCTGCCCCAATATAGGCATCTCTTCGCGACACTAGGGTTCATTTGAGTCCACCCTCTATTTAGGTCGTGGCGCCTTCTCCAATTCCAGCCCCGGCAGTTCACCGTCATCCCGCCACTCAGCGAGCAGTTTGTTGAACGCATTTGCGCCNGGGGCATANGACTCTGCNCCAAGGCCACGGTTAGCGCTGACATACCCTTCATTGTTGTAGTAACCCGGGGTGCAAGCTTCGAAGAACGCAGTATTGGCCACAGCCATGCGGCGGATGGTGGCGACCCACTCAGCTTCTGCCTCTTCAGACGGCTGTGCGTAACGCGCACCGCGTTCGTCGATCTCGTTGATGAGATACGCGACGTGTTGGGCCTGATCGTCCAGTACGGAAGTCAAATTCACGGAGAAGCCGTTCTGCGAGAAACCAACCTGGAAACAGTTTGGGAAGCCGTGGCTCGAGAAACCGTGGAGCGTGCGCAGACCGTCGGCCCAATATTCGGTCAGGGATTGGCCACCTTGACCATAAATCTCGAAACCCGAGCGGCGCGTGTATGCGGTACCCACCTCGAAACCGGTGGCAAAGATGATGCAGTCGACCTCGTAGCTTTTGCCACCGGTTTCGATGCCTTCGGCGGTGATTCGCTCTACGCCCTTGGTCTCGCTCGTGTCCACCAACGTAACGTTAGGCAGGTTGAACGTTGGCAGGTAGTCGTCGTTAAACGTTGGGCGCTTGCAGAACTGGCGGTACCATGGTTTCAGCGCCTCTGCAGTGTCTTCCTCTGACACTAGCGAATCGACGCGGTCGCGGATACCGTTCATTTTCTGGAAGTCCGCCAGCTCAGCCATTTCCGCCGCCTGCTCCGGCGTCACCTTCTTCGCAGGGTCCCGGGGCACCATGCTAGCGAGCTTGCGGAAGATCTCAGTCCAGCCATCCTTGACCATGTCCTCCTTGACGGGGCGGCCAATCACCATGTCGTTGAAGTTCTCGCGACGTTCGCGTTGCCAACCAGGCTTCAGGGTCTTGGCCCACTCCTTGTCTGTTGGTTTGTTGCCTCGTTCGTCGACCGACGACGGGGTACGTTGGAAGACAAACAGCTCTTTGGCATGTTTACCCACGAAAGGTACCGCCTGGATGGTGGTGGCGCCGGTGCCAATTACTGCAACACGCTTGTCTGCAAGGTTGGTGAGGCCACCACTGTGATCTCCGCCAGTGTACTCGTAGTCCCAGCGGCTGGTATGGAAGGTATGGCCCTTGTACTCATCAATGCCCGAGATAGCGGGGAGCTTTGGCCGGTTGAGCGGGCCAGTCGACATTACAACGTATTTAGGTCGGAGCGAGTCGCCCCGATCAGTCGTCACGAGCCAGCGCGCGTCCTCTTCCTGCCAACGCATTTCCGTCACTTTGGTCTGAAAAATTGCGTTCTCGTAGAGGTTATACGCCTCCGCGATACGCTGGGAGTGCTCGTAGATTTCAGGGGCAAAGGAGTACTTCTCCTTAGGCATGTAATCAAGTTCCTCGAGCAGCGGCAGATAACAGTAGGACTCAATGTCGCACTGGGCGCCAGGGTAGCGATTCCAATACCAGGTCCCACCAAAGTCGCCACCAGCTTCAATGACATGCACGTCTTTTATGCCTGCCTCGTGGAAGCGGGCGCCGGACATCAGACCACCAAAGCCGCCGCCGATGATCAGCACATGCATTTCCTTGTCCATTGGCTCGCGCTCTTCGCGCTCGACGTAAGGGTCGTCCACAAAGTAGCCGAAGTCTCCCGATACTTCGACGTATTGATCGTTGGCATCGTCACGCAGGCGCTTGTCGCGCTCTTCACGGTATTTGTTACGCAATGCGTCCGGGTCGAAACCCAGGTTTGAGTATTCGGTTGGCAGAGACATGCTGATCTCCCGATGATCCAGAGTGGATTAAGGACCGACGACTAATCTTCCTTGCCGCCGACGGAGTTTGCCTTGAACCACTCCTGTTCCAACAGCCGCGCNCCGCGCAACATGCCGCCCATCGAGTAGTTGCCTTCATGGCAGGCGTATTCGTAGTTGAAGGTGTCCGTACGCGGCCACATCAGCTCGCCGGTGTATGGAGCCTCGTAGTCTGGATCGGTCACNGTGAAGCAATAGACCAGCCCTTTGTCNNCGGCCGGCCTAAAACGTTTCATCACATTCATCCCATCACGCCGGGTANCGGGCCAATCACGATTCACAATACCGACTCCTCGGCCCGTCGTTAGTGGCCTGCGAACCGCGGTTATTCTTCGCCCTCGTTTCCAGAGTTCTTCTCGAGCCACTCCTGCTCCATGAGCCGCGCGCCGCGCAGCATGCCACCCATGGCGTAGTTGCCCTCGTGGCAGGCAAATTCGTACTGGAAGTCGCTGGTACGAGGCCACATCAGCTCGCCAGTATATGGCGCTTCATAATCGGGATCGTTCACCGTAAAGCGATAAATCAGGCCTTTGTCTGCTACCGGCGAAAAGCGCTCGACAATGCTCATGCCACCACGCAACTCGCCTGGCCAATCCCGCATGTTGGTGGTTTCTACGACCAGCGTATCGCCCTCCCACCAGCCTATGGAATCACCTCCATAGGCGTTGTACCAGTCACCAGGATGTTCAGGCTTCTTGCCGCCCTCGGCGATCCGCACAAACCGCACTGCATGGACGTGCTCAACGCTGATCACAAGATGATCATCCGTCTGCACCAGGGTTTTGATGTTGTTGTAGGGCAGCGATTGCATCGGCAGCGCCGCCGCATCCAGATAGATGCAGCGGATGCCGAGAGTGAAGAACTCAGGATCGTCATAGGGTTTGTCGCCGGTCTCCATCCACCACGCGACGTCTTTGGGTTTGCCCCAGTAGTCCCACTGCGGCATCTTGCCCCGGCGTTCCCGACCGGTTGCGGTCATCGCGGGCATCTGGCCATTGGGCGGGTCGATGATGACCGACGTGCGAACCTTGCCGTCGATAGGTATCGCCNGGGAACCAAAGTCCAACCAAAACATGTTGTAGGCACCCGGGTCGGATGTTTTCTCCGGTGCACCGCGATCCGGATCGAGCTGTTTGTCGTCGTTGGCCACAACGTTGGCTTGACGCGCCGCTATGGCTTGGACCTCTGCAGGCGTCATGAACTGTTTGTCACCAAACTCCTTGGAGCGAGTCCAGGGTGTGAGATTGGAGATGTCGTAGTAGCCGGAGAAGTTCGGCTTGCCACTCTTGGTGCGCGGTATACCGTCTGCGTTGGCGAAACTTGATGCCAGTACCGTTGCCAGAACGGATGCCGTCAGAACGCGAATCATGATGCTGTTCTTCTTTTGGTTGTCTGCCCAGAGCCCAAGACTACGCCTGCCGGGCTCAAGGCGAAAGCGCGTAGCCGAGCGCACTGATTGCGGCGGAGCTACACTCAGAGTCCGCCTATGCATGCAGTTGAGTTCATGGCACGAGCCCGCAATATTCTTTTCATCATGTGTGACCAACTGCGTTGGGACTACCTGTCCTGCAATGGCCACCCACATCTGCAGACGCCCAACATCGACGCTCTCGCCGCTGATGGCATGAACTTCACCCACAGCTACGTCCAGTCGCCGTTCTGCGGCCCTTCGCGAATGTCCTTCCTGACNGGGCGCTACGTTTCGAGCCACGGCGCGACCTGGAACGGCGTACCGCTCTCAGTGGGCCAACTGAATATTGGGGATTATCTGCGCACCGCGGGTCTGCNCTGCGCCATCGTCGGCAAGACCCATATGACTGGGGATCGTGCNGGCCTCAAACGCTTGGGGGTGGACCCAGGTTCCAAGGCCGGCATCTTCAGCATGCAGTGCGGGCTGGAACCGGTCGAGCGCGATGACGGGCTGTGGCCCGATCAGATTGCAAGCCCCAACCTTGCATACAATCGCTACCTGCGTGCGCAAGGCTACGACGGCGACAACCCTTGGCAAGATTGGGCCAACTCGGCGGAGGGGCCCGACGGGGAGGTGCTATCCGGATGGTTCCTTNGTAACGATCATCTCCCCTCGCGGGTCAAGGCTGAACACTCGGAGACGCCTTACATGACAGGGCGCGCCATTGATTTCATGCGGGAGCAGGGCGACAANCCGTTCCTGCTGCATCTTTCCTACATCAAACCGCACTGGCCTTACATTGCACCGGCGCCTTATCACGCGTTGTACGGCGCCAACGAGTTTCTCGCTCCGGTCCGCTCCGAAGCCGAGCGGACTGACGGCAACCCCGTGATTCGCGCGCATATGCAGACGCCGGAAGGCCTGAACTTCAGTAACGATGCCGTGCGCAGCAACGTTCTACCAGCCTACATGGGGCTCATCAAACAGATCGATGACGAACTGGGGCGTCTTTTCAAATGGATGAAGTCGTCAGGCCGCTGGGACGACACCCTGATTGTGTTTACCTCAGACCACGGCGACTACCTTGGCGATCACTGGCTAGGCGAAAAGGAGATGCTCTACGACTGCTCCGTGCGCACGCCGATGATTGTGCGCGATCCCAGTCCCGCCGCGGACGGCACTCGCGGCGTCACCAGTCAGACGCTTGTTGAATCGATTGATCTCATCCCAACCTTTCTGGACACGTTCGACCGATTCGAGGACCGTGAACATCAGCTTGAAGGCGAATCGCTGCNANTGGTGCTCCACGGCAAGCGCGAGCACACGCTGCGCGATGCGGTCTTCGCCGAGATCGACTACTCATTTCGCCCGCCGCGCGAGGCGCTGGGACTGGAACCCGCCGAGGCGCGCGGCTACATGGTCCGCACCCACCAGTGGAAGTACGTNTACTGGGAGGGGTTCGAACCGCAGCTGTTCGACCTCGACGAAGATCCTGACGAGTTGGTCGATCTGGGTCTCGCGGAGACGCAGGCGAGTATTCGCGCAGAGCTACATGAACGTTTGTTCCGCTGGTTCCGCACACGCGCACGCCGNACAACAATGTCCGAAGACAACATCCGTAAACGGATGAATCGCGCACGTAACGCGGGGATCGTCATTGGCGAATGGAGCCGAGAGCAGGTACTGAAGAAAGACTGACCCCCCCTATGCCCCCCGTTAGTCAGCAGGTGGCCAGAGCGGCCCCGGGATCTCGAAGCCGAGTGGCTCTCCCCATTGGTTTCGGAAAGCCACTTCGTGCACCGGCCTGCGAGGTGCAACGCCCCAGCGCCCCGTCGGATAGCCCATGGGCACCAGGCAGGCGAATTGCCAACCCTGGTCTAGCGGAACACCCATAATATCGAACGCTCTGTCGCGCTCAAACCCGAGCAGGCTGGTGATCGCGCTNCCGACTCCCTCCGCGCGAGCAGCCAGCATGGCATTCCAGACAGCGGGGAATGTCGAACTGCCGCTGCGATCCCCACGAATGAACCCGCCGAGCAGGAGCGGATAACCTTCGAAGTGATCACCCATGTGTTTNGCTGACCGGTACATCTTCAGGAATTGGGCGTTCTCCGGTTCATCCGGCGCCGCCTGGGCGACTTCGATGCGCTCACCATATATCTGACTGAATAGCCGATCTGCACACTCGCGATACAGTGGCGCCAGATTGGAGATAACAGCTTTGTCGTCCACCAAGAGGAAACGCCAAGCCTGGGAGTCTCCCCCTGAGGGTGCACGAATCGCTGCATCCAGAATCCGAGCCTGTACCTCCTCGGGAATCGGATCCGGTTTCACACGGCGCATCGCGCGCGTTGTGTAAAGCGCTTCATACACGTCCATAAAGTCTCCTTGAGTTATCCAGCAGTCAGCGTACCGCAGAGCGCTACAATGGGGACTAACTCTCTCGCCGCGTGAGACTCAAATAGGGATATTGAAGCAAGATTTCCCANGGTTACTCCCGGAGGCCNCCCAAGCGCTCCCCATGCAAAAGCGCGACTCNTTGCTTGAAGCCGCATGCCGCGCGGGGTATTCGCAAATGGCCGATCTGGAAGTGGGAAACTTGCCATTCGATGAACCGATCGCCTTACCCAGTTCAATAATCGAACTGCTNAAGCGACTTTCCCNCTGCGAGTGACCACCTCCTGAGAGGCCCCAATCGCACAAGGACCCTACCGTGTCTGAACAGCCGAACATTGTTTTCTTCATGACCGATCAGCTTCGGCGCGACGCGCTCGGTTGTTATGGCAACACCATATGCAAGACGCCGCACCTAGACCGGCTGGCGGCAGAAGGCGTCCGCTTCGATCAGGCGTACACGGTGTCTCCAGTCTGCTCTCCCGCGCGCGCGTCACTTCTGACCGGCCTCTACCCGCACAACCACGGCGTCATGGTGAACACTCATATCGCCCCCGCCCTGAGCCCAGGCCTNTCACCTGACCTGCCTACGTTCGGCACGCTGCTTAAGGACGCCGGTTACGCTCTCGACTACGTAGGCAAGTGGCATGTACACCAGTCACTGACTCCNCGGGACTACGGTTTCGACCGCATCGAAGCAGGGAGCCTGGGGTTCGAAGGTACAACGANGCTCAAAGGCAAGACCGAGATTTTGCCAGGCTCCGAGATCAACATCGATTTTGACAATGGCCGCCCCCAACTGATCGCGGGCCTGAACGGCGCAGAAGAGGCTGACACCTGGCTTGCGCAACGCACCCGCGTCGGTATCGAGATGTTGCGGGACCGAGCCGAAGGCAACAAACCGTTTATGGTGCGTATCGACATGCCAGAACCGCACTTTGCCTGCCTACCTGTCGAACGCTATGCCTCGATGTACAACCCGGCGGAGATCCCCCAATGGAACAATTTCGAAGACACCTTTGAAGGTAAGCCCCCAGGGCACCTGCGCAAGCTGCTTGAGTGGAACCTGCAGGACAAAGACTGGAACTGGTGGCAGCAGGTTGTTGCACGCTACTACGCGGTCATCACCCAGATCGACCAATGCGTCGGCGACGTGCTGGCCGCCATTNATGATACGGGCCTTGCGGAAAACACCATCTTTGTCTTCTGCACCGACCATGGTGATGCGATGGGCAGCCACGGACATTTTGAAAAGGCGGGGACGATGTATGACGAGATCTACCGCATCCCACTGCTCATCAAGGGGCCGAAGCGTTGGGTAAAACCCGGCGTCGTTACGGAGTTTGTACGTTCACTCGATCTTATGCCGACGTTTACGCAATGGGGTGGGGCTACTGTGCCGGACGATNTCGATGGCGTCAGCCTTAAGGGCTTGGCCGCAGGCAACCCGCANCCCAATTGGCCGGATTCTGTCTATTGCGAACATCATGGCGAAGTTTGGGGTTATCAGTCCCAGCGCATGGTGCGCACGATGCGCTGGAAGTACGCCTACGACCCACACGCCATTGATGAGCTTTATGACCTTGCCGCCGACCCCGGGGAACTCATAAATTTGATTGACAGTCCCGACCACGCCGATATCGTGACGGAGATGAAGGCACGCCTGCTAGGTTGGAACGACGCGACCAGCGACATCTTTCAGTGGCGTTGGGTACGCTGGAACTTCCCTGATCCGGTTTCACCTTCCGACGCGCGAACAGTTAGTCGCTTAACTGCCTGACTTTTCATCGGGCAGGCAGCTAGTCAGGCAAGCAACGGCGGCGGGTGAATTTCCACCCGTCGTCTTGGCGGGCGAGCTCGTCTTCGTAACGACCAGTTAGGAGAATCTCCGCGCCTCGCAGCAGAGTCAGGTCGCAGCGNAGGGTCGCACCGTCGCCTGCCGGGTCGATCACAAAATTCGTTGTCCAATGTCGAATGCCGGAGTCTGCTGCCTGCGCCTCAACCATCGCGATCAACGCGGCACGACCCTCAACTGGGTTCCGNCCGGTCACCTCGAAGACGCCCGTGGCTGTGAATGTGTCAGCCCAGGCCTCACCACGACCAGCGTCAATCGCCTGATTGTAAACAGCAACCAGTTCCGTGATTGCCAACCGGTCCTCGGTTGAGAGACTCATTTGTCACCTCTAAAGCCGTCAACCGTCACACGCCTTTCCCTGAACTTCCAACTGTCACCCACGCGCACTGCAGTATCGGAGTAACGGCCGGTAATGCTAATNCCGCCTGCTCCCATCATGGCGAGATAGCACCGTACNGTTGCCTCAGTGTCAGTACCCTCGATGATGGTGTTGGTGGTCCAGTGCCGTGAGTCTGNGGGCGGCAAACCCCGCACGTAGGCGACGAGCGCGTCGCGCCCCGTCATGACCGGCCCACCCACTACTTCAAACCGCCCCTCTTCGACGAAAGTTGCAGCCCATGCATCCGCCTCGCGGTTATCAATCGCGTTGTTGTAGCGCGCAATCAGGTCCAGCACTGCNAGCTTGTCTTCCGGAGTCAGCCGGCCATCCCTCTCTGCGGGTTGCGAGGGTGCGCTGACCAGGTCACCAGTATAACGGTGATGTACAAGCTTCCACTCGCCGTTAAATTGTTTAGTNAGCTCGCTGTCATAACGCCCGGTTGCGAGCAAGTCACCACCCGCCCGAATGGCTAGGTAGTAGACTCGGGAAGTTGCGGTACTGCCGTTGCCATCGATCACAATGCTATTGACCCAATGCGCCGGTTTGTTAGGGATACGGCCAACATCGGCGATCTGTGCGTGTCCGCGTGCCTGCCAGGCACCCGCAATCTCAAGGATGCCGTTTTCGGCAAACTGCGCGGCGGTACCCTCACCATCACCCTCGTCGGTTGCATGGCAATAGCGGGCAATCGTCTCGGAGATCGCCAGCTTGTCGGCTGCTGAAAGTGGCATCATTACCCTTGTTTTCGATGGACTGTCACTGAGCCTAGCACGACGTGATCAGGCGTCATCAGCAACAGTAACTATCACTCGCGTTGACCAGGGCCCTCTGCGCACTGGGGCTGACCATACGGGCTCGCCACACCAGGCTCTGCTCCACCTGCCGCGTTCATTCGCATGTACGCGCCATAGCTCTTACACTTTATCCATACCGCCTTCCCCAAGAATTTCCCTTGACCGAAGTTGCCCGCATCGAACCCGTGCGCGAGGAGCAAGATGAGCCGGCAACGTTGCCGGCCAAACGCCGCGTACAGCCCCGCCAGATTATTATCGGTGGCACATTCCTGGCATTGCTTGCGTGGGCTGCCTGGTGGCTCTACGACCGGCTCACTCACGTTTATGTACTCGACGCGCGTATTGCCGCGGANATGGTGCTGATTTCCTCTCGCGTACCTGGCTGGCTGGTCTCAGTACCGGCACGGGAAGGTGACGTAGTCAATCATGGCGATGTACTCGTGCGCATCGACCGCAGGGAAGCAAGCTCTCGGCGCCGCGAGCTCGATCTCGCAGTTGAAGCACTCGAGGCAGACGCAGAGACCACACGCGCCAGGATTCGCATGGTCGAGGCCCGCACTGACTCGCGTTGGGAGGCTGCCAACGCCCGACTTTCCGGAGCCCAGTCAGAACTAGCCGCAGCAAGATCCGAACGGGAAACCATCGAGGCAGAGTGGCAACGAGCCTCCACACTGCGTGAGCGCAACTTGGTTTCACAACAGCAGTGGGAAGCCGCCCGCAACGAGTACCGTACTAGCCAGCAAATGGTTGTGCGCAACGATGCGCGGGTAGCAACTGCCGCAGCAGACGTCCACGAGGTGGAGTCCGAGCGTGCCGAGATCAATGTACTGGCATCACAGCTCGCGAGCATTAACGCCACTCTAGGGCAGAAGCGGCTCGAAGTAGAACGCGCCGGCGTGCGCCTCGGAGATCATGACGTAGAAAGCCCGGCTGCAGGCGTTATCGATGAGCTGTTCGTCGACCCGGGCGAATATGTCGCGGTGGGACAGCGGCTCCTGGCCATGCACAATCCGAGCAATACCTGGATCAAGGCGCAGGTAAAGGAAACCGAGATCCGCAACCTGCAGGTTGGCCAATCTATTGAGGTGACGGTAGACGCGTATCCCAGCGAGACGCGAAGCGCAACCATTGGTCGGATTGGCAGTGCNGCCACCAGNCAGTTTGCCCTCATGCCCAACCCCAACCCCAGCGGCAACTTCACCAAGGTGACGCAACGAGTCGAGGTGATCGTGCACCTGNATGAGCCCGACTCGCGCTTATTGCCGGGTATGATGGTCGAACTGCGCATTCCCATAACGAGCGGTCCGTGAAAGCGCCAATTCCTGCCGGTATCGAAGCGATGCCGGCAGTGATGGAGAAATTCGAGGAATACGGTGGCAACTACCGTTTTTGGGCCACCGGCATCGCCATGCTGGGTGCGTTTTCGACGCTACTCTCGTCCACCATCATCAACGTCGCCATCCCCGACATCATGGGGAGCCTCGGCATGTCAGCAGACGAGGCCCAGTGGCTCGCGGCCGCTTTTCTTGCCTCCGGAACCATCACCATGCTGATGAACACCTGGTTTATCCGCGCGTTCGGTATGGCCGTTACCTTCGCCGGGGGGTTGGCGCTGTTTGCGATTACTTCGCTGGCCGGTGCCACCGCCGGGAACACGGAAATGCTGCTCGTAATGCGATTGCTCTGTGGCGCAGCCGCAGGCGTCGTCATGCCCATCACCATGATGCTGATTGCACAAGTATTCCCCATCCGCAGCCGCGGGCTTGCCATGGGCATGATGGGGGTGGGCACAATCCTCGCGCCCGCGCTCGGCCCAACCCTGGGCGGAGTCCTGGTTGATCACCTTTCCTGGCGATGGGTGTTTGTCGCGCCGATTCCCGCGGTCATGCCGGCGATACTGCTGGCACTCGTGTTTTTGCCCGAACGCGAAAAAGATACGGAAACACCCGACTTCGACTGGGAAGGCCTAGCGCTTGCCAGTATCTACATCATCGCCATCCTGGTTGGACTGACACGACTGCAGCGCGAGGGCGTCTACGACACCGAGGCCGCCGTCTGGCTCGTTATTGGGGGTGTGGCGTTTCTAGCCTGGGTGTTCTGGGAACTGAAGTGCCCTGACCCGCTGCTCGAACTGCGTCTGTTCGCGAACGTGAGGTTCTCAGCTGCGGTGACGGTTACGTTCATCTTCGGCGGCATTCTGTATGCATCAACCTATGTTTTCCCTTTGTACGCGCAGTATGTGTCGCGCCTGATCCCAACGGACAGTGGCCTCGTCATGGCTCCAGCAGGACTGATCATGGCGGTACTGTTCCCAATCTGTGGGCAACTCTCGGACCGGGCTACACCGCGCCTAATGGTGGTGACCGGGCTGGTGATTTTCGCCATTTCGAACATACCCATGGCATACGCGGACAACATGACGCCTATCAGCCATCTGATCGGTTGGTACATCCTCGGTCGGGTCGGGATGGCCTGTCTCTTCCCCAGCCTCAACGCTGCCTGCATCAATGCGCTGCCACTGCATTTGATGTCTCACGGCTCCTCGGCCGTCAACTTCACCCGCCAGCTCGGTGGTGCGTTTGGTGTGAACCTCATGGTGATGTTTGTCAGCCATCGCGAAGGCGTGCATCAATGGCGCGTTAGCGAAACCCAAAACTGGGAGAACCACGGCACGATGGAGCAGTTACGCGTGGCCCAGGAGGAACTCGCAAAGCTTGGCCAAACCGGCTACCAAAGCTTCGAGATGTCTTTTGGGTTTTTAGTACAGAACATCAACGCCCACAGCACCATGTTTGCCTACCGGGACTCGTTCTGGGCCATCACTATCGTGACCCTGCTCACCATCATTGCGGCCTGGTTTACTGGCTCAACGCGGCCCATAGACGATATGCCGGATTAGCCAGCGCATGGTATACGGTTAACACCACATCGTTTGGGGGAGACGGACATGGCAGCACTCGACGGGATGCGCATCCTGGACATGACCCAGTACGAGGCGGGCACTTCCTGCACCCAGGCACTCGCCTGGTTGGGGGCGGAGGTGGTGAAGATCGAGCCGCCCGGACACGGAGATCCGGGCCGTAATGTAGGCCTCGGCAAAGATGGCGGCTATTCTGCCTATTTCTGCAACTGGAACGCCAACAAGAAGAGTGTGGTGCTCGACCTGCGTTCAGAGCTTGGCCGGGAATTGCTACTGGAACTGGTGCCCAGGTTCGACGTGTTTGTTGAGAACTACGGCCCGGGCGTCGTAGAGAAATTGCAACTCGGCTACGAAACGCTCAAGGCCGTACACCCGGGAATCATCTATGCCCAGCTGAAAGGCTTCGGGACCGAAGGCCCAAACGCGCACTTCAAGAGTTTCGACATGGTCGCCCAGGCCGCCGCCGGTGCGTTCTCCGTTACAGGCGAACCGGATGGCCGACCTATAGTGCCAGGGCCAACCACCGGAGATTCAGGTACCGGCGTGCAATTGGGTATGGCCATTCTGGCCGCGTACATCCAGCGTCAGCGCACGGGTGAAGGCCAGCGGATCGATATCTCCATGCAGGAGGCGATGACCTACTACATGCGTACCCGCATTGCGACGGGCTCAGTGTGGGGCACGAAGGCCGCGGGTCGGAACGGGACCAGCTCGGGCCTTCCACCCATTGAGCTTTATCCCTGCAAACCCTTCGGACCCAATGACTGGATCTACCTCATGCCCATTACCGCCGGTCAGTGGGATGAGTTCTGCGCCGCTATTGACCGTCCGGACCTTGCCGTGGACGAGCGCTTTGCCGAACCACGCGACCGCGTGGCGCACGGTGCGGCCCTGTACGAGATTGTTGCCGCCTGGACAGGCGAGCGAACCAAGTACGAGGCCATGGAGCATCTCGCGGGGGCGGGAGTCCCCTGCTCAGCCGTTCAGGACACAGCTGAACTTCACACCGACCCCCACCTGTTAGCCCGCGGCTTTGTACACACCTTGGATCTGCCAAACCATGGCGAAGTGCCCCTGCTCGGATTTGCGCCCCGCATGTCGGAGTCAGAAGTACCCCTCACCAACCCACCGCTGCTTGGCGAGCACACGGCGGAAGTGCTCGCGCGGGACCTGAATCTCAGCTCAGCAGATATTGCCGAGCTGCAAAAATCCCGTGTTGTTGGAGGAAAGCAGTGAGGCATTCAGCCACTCCGGGGGGATGGCCTCCTGAGACCCGGAGCCGTTTCAAGGCGCACTTCCTCGTCACCAGAGCAGAACGGGCGTGGCCCTGCTGCCCGCTCAATCCACTGGTGTAAAGCGCAATGCGTGGATGCTGGCGCCGGGATGTCCGGACAACATTAAGCAATTAATTCACCCGATCCACCTCTGCGTCACCGAACTGTCCAGCTTGTTTGCCCTCAAACAGTTGTTGTTCCGCGACTATCTCCGCGCCCGCCCGGGTACAGCACGCGAGTATGACGAGCGGAAGGCTGCGCTGTCGCGTCGCAGTTCAAGTGTCAGCACCTTTACCAATGCCAACAGCAACTTCATCAACCAATTAATGAATCTCGCAATAAAAAGCCTATCGGCATTGAAATCGAAGTGACATCGCGCCGCTACGCGAGACCACCAACAAGCGGCTCCCCCGTCATGGAACGACCATAGTCCGCAAAGCGCGAATCCCAATCAAAGACCGCATGACTAGAAGCTGTGTTGACGTCCCGCAGAGCTCGCTGAATCGGGTTCTCTAGCCGCTGACTACCACCTCCAGCTGCCGCACCAATGGCACTACCTGCTTCGCGACAGCGGGAGACCGCATGGGCAATTCGCGCCATCCACTGTTGACGTTCTTGAGATGGCGCATCTTTGCGGCGCGCCATGATGTCTTTCAACACACTGCGCAGAGTCAACTCCGCAGCCTCCAGTGTAATCGCGGCCTCGCCAATAATCCTGAGTGCCGAGTCCCCACGGGGGACGCTCGACTCACGCCGCCCTTCACCTTTGGCTCGAAGCTGATCCGCCAGCGTCCTGCATGCGTTCTGGGCCGCGCCCAGGATGGGTGTAGACGCGGCTATACCGAGAATGGGCAGGAGCGGTGTTCGGTAGAGGGGCCCCTCATGGCGTGCATCAATACCCGAGGTGACATCCGTGAGCAGCGAGAACGGCAACCCATAAGCTTCAGGCACAAACACGTCGTCGATGCGGAAGTCCTGCGAGCCTGTGCCGCACATACCTGCCATGTGCCAGGTATCAACCGCCTCGACATCCTCATCGGGCATGAGGAAGATGTAGGGCGCAGGTACCTCGCCCATCTGCAGCATCGCGCCGGCAAGTACCCACGTCCCGTGCACCAGCCCGGAGCCCCACGGCCACTGCCCGGACAGGCGATAACCTCCCTCCACCTTTACAGCCTTACCGCCAGTGAGATTCAGGGTGCCTGGCGCGAGCACATAATTTGCACCGTCAAACACCCGCTCTACAACTTCGGGTGCGTAATGCAGCAGCCAGAAGTTGTGCTCAATGTAGAAGCTGATGACCCAGCCCATTGAACAATCACCGCGCGAAAGCTCCAGTACCACATCAAAAAACGTGTCCAGGTCAGCACCATGGCCTCCCATGGCTTTTGGCACCATGAGCGAGTAGATCCCGGACACCCTGACCGCCTCAATCACCTCGTCAGTCGGCTGGCGCAACAGCTCGGCTTCTCGCGCCTGGGCTGCCAACAGCGGCGCCAGAGCCTTTGCCTGCTCCAGCAAAGATTTCATACTTAGGCCATCTCGCGAAGTTTGGTAAAGAGGTCCGAGTAAATCGGGTCACGCGCGACATGGTAAGCCTGTTGGATGAAGTGGCGCTCCTTGGAGTAACTGAACGTTCCATCGTCCTGGGCGATGGGTGCATGGGTGAGTTGGGTGGGTACCCAGCGGGGGTTCAGCAACCAGCCAACGCAGGCAATGTCCCAGATCACCTTGCTCCAGGTCCCGCGCCGGCGATACTCATACGTCTCCACCAGCTCGCAAAGGTAGTCACCAATGGCCGTACGGCCGGCGACCTGATCCTGCATCTCGGCAGGGGTCGTCAGCAGATGCGAG
The DNA here is from genome assembly GCA_002714125.1 of Gammaproteobacteria bacterium. The sequence continues at coordinate 20,447 of PAWP01000028.1, read as the reverse complement.
GCCACGCCCATGCAAGGAATCTGCACGAGCGGCACGTCAGACCCAAAGACCACGCGCACCGCTGACACGTCCTGGTAGTGATTAAACTCTTTGGTGTGCGGCCACCAAGGGGCATGGCTACCCAGCCACACGACCACAATGTTGTCGATGATATCGGGCGCCGCGAGGATCGCGGACGCCACGTTGGTAATGGCACCAATCGCCATTACGTAGAGCGGCTCATCAGCGCTTGAACGGGCGCGGCTGATCAGATCCTCAACCGCGTCCGAAGTGGGCGCGGACGTTTCGTCGTCCCGCAAATAGTTGGTGGAGCCTTTGAATACCCAGCCATCTGCGTCGCGCCCCATGAGCCCTAGAATCCGGACAATCTCATCAAAAGACTTTTCCATTCCGTCACCAGGGCCAGTTGAGCGCGGCTTCGGCGCACGTGCAGCAAAGAACGGCGCCGCATAAATGGCTTCCACATCCATCCGTTCAGGCGACAGCAACGCGTGCACAATCGCAAACTGATCATCAATCTCGTTGTAGGTATCGGTATCGATGACCACCCGGATCCGACCAGAAGGTGGCTGCAGGCGTCCCAGACGCGTTTGTTCATCCATCAATGCATCCCTCAGCACTCAATTTGCACGCAATCAACGTAGAGCTGACACAACTGTCCATACCAGACGTCGTGCCGGTCAATCCATCGTCCTGGCTCCTACCGGCGTCCCCAATTCCTGTTCGCTGATCAGCAGCTCACTGTAATGGCGGTTACCGTCAGCATCTTCCCAGAACGGAATCTCGTCCTGCTCGGCGCGATCAACCAGCGTGACCCGTTCCATCCTACGTTCGTGAGGCCAGAAGTCACCCACCGCGTAGTGCTGGCAGGCGCGGTTGTCCCACATGGCCACTGAACCCACATACCATCGATAGCGGCAACAGTACTCCGGCGTTGAATACATTTTGGCGTAAAGCTCTGAGAGTAGCCGTGCCGAGTCAGCAGGCTCCATCCCCTCGATGTAATTAGTAAAGGTCGGGTTCACGTAGAGCGCCTTGCGACCGGTTACCGGGTGGGTGCGGCAGATGGGATGTGCGACCTCATCCCTGCCACCGCGGCCATGGATGGCGCGGCGACCTTCGAGAAACTCCTTGAGCACAGGGTTGAGCGAGTCCCAATGCGCGTAAGAGTCAGCAAACATGGTGTCACCACCGACCGGCGGCGCCAGGCGCGACAGCAGGAGCGAGCCAAGCGGCGGCCGATTCGACCAGCTGACATCAGAATGCCAGTTCGATGCAGAGAAGGGTTGCTGCTCGTTGGTATAGAGTTTCAGGATTTCGGGCTGCTCGTCCGCGGTCACGACCGTTTCTGCCAGCTTACGCTGACGCCCGTACGCAAAACCAATGTTGGCAAAACGCTTGGCAAAGTCCATCTGCTGATCGCGGGTGATGTGGCCCTGATCGCGGAAAAACACCACCTTGCGGGCGTATAGAACGTCCTGTACGTGGGCGATTTCAGCGTCGGTTGCAGCAGCGAGGTCGATGCCGTGGATCACCGCGCCGATACCCGGAGTCAGCGGTTCGATGCTGAGCCCGGTATCGCGGGGCTCGAGGACGATGTCGTCAGCCTGCCTGATTTGGTTCGCCACTTCGGCCGCATAGAGCTTGTCCTTCGTCATCCTCGGAACATCCGCCTCCACGCGAGACGCCGGCGTCTCCTGGTAGTGACCCGTCCAGGTGTCTGCGCGACCACCCACCCAGCCGTCTGTTCGCGTTTGCTTACCCTGCACGCGGTTCATGCCGCGCGGTTCGAAGACGTCACTCATGTTGGTTCCCGCATACAGGTGATGTGCTCCTACCGTAACTCAGTGGCAGGACCATGAAAACGTCGACAAGACCGCCTGTCCGTCTCACAGGTCTCCGGAAAATGCAATGATCGTGCAATGAACGACGCAACCGAAATGTCCGGCGCCACCACCCTGCAGACGACACTCGCCGATTTGCCGACGATCATAGACCCCATGATCGACGCGCTGGATCGCACTGAACCGCTGACTTTCGAGCTGTTTGTGCCAGACCGTGCATCAAATTCAGCACCCGGTCTGCTGGTCTACATCAGTCCGAAACCCGGCGCGAAGATGCCACCAGCCTGGGCCGAAGTGCTGAACAACGCCAATCTGGTCTGGGTAGGCGCCAACGACTCCGGGAACGAGGTTCACGTACAGCGCCGAGTAGCCCTAGCACTCGCGGCGCCGGAGGCCGCCCGCGCCCACTGCGCAAGCCTCGGCATCAACGNTATCAACGCCGACCGGATCTACCTCGCCGGATTCTCTGGCGGCGGACGGGTCGCAAGCATGATGGCACCCGTCTATCCGAGCCGGTATCAGGGTGCCATCTACATTTGCGGAGCGAACCCGGTAAGCCCCATGGAGGAAGCGCAGATTGTCTCCTTACAGTCGCACCGCTTCGTGTTTCTCACAGGCACCAGAGACTTCAACAATATGGACACGCAGTTTGCTGTCGATCTGTCGCGACGGGCCGGACTGGGCGGCTGCGCATTGTATGTAATTGACGGCCACGGCCATGCCCTGCCCGAACCGGGCCCTGTCGCGCGCTGTATCGAGTTTCTGGAAGGCGACGATCTCGCATTNGACTGACCATCACGCACGTTGACGAAACTGTCACCCAGACGCAGGATGGTCATACTCTGACCACAGGAGAGCANCATGNCTATCACCGTTCAGCACAACTACTTCGAAGATGACCAGAAGGCACTCGACGAAATCGAGCAGGACGGCTACCACGGTTCGAAATTCGAAGCGCCGCCGTCCGGCGGTACGCCTATTCACTGGCACGATGTCTCGATGCACATCTATATCACCAGCGGGATGTTCCGGTTCCAGGACCCCGCCACCGGTAAAGTCCACGAATGCGTGGCAGGTACGCGCTTCGACATCCCAGAACGAACACTACACATCGAGGAAGAGCACAACGGCTACACCGGGATCTCCGGTATGTCGAAGAAGCCAGTCCCGCAGCCCTTCGTCCGGCCGCCGGAAGAACTCGAGGCCTGACGCCTGATGCTACGCATCACGCGACCTCGCCGGGGTGTCAGCGTCAGTAAGCACAGCGCCGCCTAATGCCGCTAGCTCCCAGGGTGACTGGAGACAAACTGTCTATTCCAGTCTGCCCTCAGGGCGTACCGTCACAGGAATCCCGTTCAGCGCGGCGGTGCCGCTGATGCCATCGAGGCGATCCGCGGGCGCCAGGCGATTGCTGTTCGGACCGCAACGCTGGTTGGGTTGGGTCGCCTCCTGACCTTCACTGAAACCATGAGGTAAGACAACCGTATCCGACCGAACCTCCTCAGTCAGGCGAACCTCAGCCGTGACGGCGCCCGCAGACGACTCAATGCGAGCTGAATCTCCATCCCGTAATTGCACTGCTTCTGCCGCGCTGGGGTGCATTTCGAGCACCCCGCGCTTCGGGCCGCGCCCAAGCGCGGGCANGTTGTGCAGCCATGAGTTGTTGGTCTGAATGTTGCGACGACCGATCAGGAGCAACCCATTGTCGCCCGGCTCTGCCGCGAGTCGTTCGAGNTCATCAAGGACGGCCTGCGGAGCGAGATCGACGCGGCCGCTCTCGTTGAAAACAACTTCACTAAGGCGCGCCCTTAGCGCGCCCTGATCGATGCCATGGGGACTCTCAATCATATCCGCCAGCGTGATCCCGTCCCTCGCCCCGCACCGATCACCCCACGGACCAGCNCGCACACCAAGATCAAGCAGGCGTTCCATACCACGAACCGGGCCAATAGCCGCGAGAATCTCCACAGGATCCCGGCCGGCCAGCGGGCCGTCCTTCGCCGCCACATGTCGGCCAATGGCTGCTTCAAGCACGTCATCCTCGAATGCATCAATCTCAGGTGCGCTAGCAGGCCTGCCTTCACGGACGGTAAACGCCATACCGAGCATCATCCGCCACTCGTCCGGGCGCCCGCAGAGGTCCAGTAGAGGCGGCGAGTAACGTGCGTTGTTTCGCCAGGCCATGGATCCCAGAAACTGATCGTAGTGGCTGTCATTGAAGGGTGACGTGCCTGGCAGAATAACGTCTGCGTGTCGCGTTGTTTCGTTCCTGTAGATGTCAACGGCAACCATGAATTCGAGATCCGCGAGGCTCGCTTCTAGCTGCTCTGAGTCAGGGGCACTGACGACGGGATTGCCGGCGATGGTCACGAGTGCCCTCAACTGACCCGGTCCCGGCGTTGCGATCTCTTCAGCAAGACCGGCAACCGGTAGCTCACCCATCACCTCGGGGTACTGCCGAACACGGGACTTGAAACGCCCGAAGGTCTGCTGCACACGCCGCCGAGGTGGGGCCACATAAGCCTGCTCCGGGAACATGGCGCCACCGGGTTCATCGAGCACGCCCAGNAGGACATTTACACACTCGATCAGAAAGCTAGTGAGAGTGCCGTAACGCGTCAATGTCGTACCCACCCGACCATAAATCACCGGATGCTTTGCCTTGAGCAGGCGTGCGGCCAGGTCATCTATCTGTGTGGACTTAAGCCCGCATCGGGTTGGATCGGTCACCTTGGTCAGCGCTGCAGCTAAAGCCTCAAAGCCGCTTACCGCCACCCTTGGCTTAAACCCCTGTGTTATGAGCCGCTGACAAAGGGCTGCAAGCAACCATACATCCGTGCCGGGNCGAACTGCGAGGTGTACATCCGCCATCTGAGCGGTCTCACTGCGGCGCGGGTCGACAACCACCACCTCACCACCCCGCGCCTTGAGCGCAGCCAGCTTCTTGCGGAAGCCAGGCACGATCCACAGACTGCCGTTCGAGACAACGGGGTTTGCGCCAATGATTACGATGCAGTCAGATCGTTCGATGTCCGGTACAGGCACCGCGTTACCGTTGCCAAACATCAACATCGAAGCAAGGTTTTTGGGAAGCTGATCAATGCTGCCCGCACTGTAGATCTGGCCGGGCGAAAGCACTTTGATGACCTCGCCAAACCCGAGGGTCAGTCCAAAGTTGTGCACCGTCGGGTTACCCATGTAGACCGCCGTCGCCACCGCCCCATGGCGCTCGCGCACTCCGGCCAGCCCCTCAGCAATTCGCATGAAGGCTTCATCCCAGGTAGCTGGAACATGCTCGCTGCCGTTGCGGACTAGCGGCTCCGTCAGACGCGAAGGGTCATTATGCAACTCAGGCAATGCGATGCCCTTGGGGCATACGTGTCCGGCGGAGAATGTGTCGTCCTCATCACCGCTGGTCGCGAGAATTCGATCANCCGCAATGTCCACGCGGAGATTGCAGGCGGCTTCACAGAGTGGACAGATCCGGTATCCGATCGTAGCGNTNGGGCGATCATTTGGCATGTCTGGCACTATAACAAGCGGAACCCCGGAGATTCACAAGAGAAGGAACCACCATGCAATTCGGCGCACAGATCAGCAATTACGCCACTACCTGGGAAGACGTCCTGGCGACGGTCCAAGCCTGCGAGGCCGGGCGCTGGAACAGCGTGTGGTTCTCGGATCACTTCATGCCGCCAGCGAACCCTGCCGGCAAACATGGTGACGCGCTCGAGGGTTGGACCCTGCTGACGGCATCCGCTTCGGTGACTGANAGGGTGCGACTCGGCATCCTTGCCACCGGCAACACCTACCGTAACCCCGCCTTGCTGGCCAAAATGTGCNCAACCCTGGATCAAATTACCAACGGCCGNATGGANCTTGGNCTCGGCGCAGCATGGTACGAGTTTGAACACCAGGCCTATGGCTGGGACTTCCCCAGTCTGCGCGAACGCTGTGACCGCCTGGAGGAGGCAACCCAACTCATCAGGATGCTGTTTACCAAGGCCGCTGACGAAGGTGTCTCCTTCAACGGGCAGTACTACCAACTGGAGGACGCTCCGCTTGCGCCGGGATGTAATCAGACTCCCCACATCCCGATCCTGATTGGTGGCAACGGCGAAAANCGCACCCTGCGCACTTGTGCCCGATATGGCGACGTTACCAACATGGACTTCTGGCACCCGGGCGGAGTGGACGTCTTCTCCCACAAAATGAACGTGTTGAGCCAGCATTGCGAGGACTTTGGTCGTGACCCGGCCGAGGTCAAACGCACGGTCTGCCTGCCGCTGCGCTTCTTCCGCGAAGACAAGGAAGCAGAGAAGGCCCGCCAGCCCTGGTATGCCTGGGGCACACCCAACTACATCCAGGACCTTTGCGGGCAGTACATCGATGCCGGCGCACAGGAGATCATGTTTGCCGGCGTGAGGACCAATGCCGAATCCTGGCAGCGCGTGGATGAGATGGTGGTTGCTGCGTTCGATTGACCCGGCTTTAGAGCCAGCAGGGTGCACGCCGGCCTATCAGCCACGGGTGGGTGAGTCCTAGCACCTCATCGCTGACGTCTTCCGTCCATGCGATACCGTGGTCGGTGCAGCGTAGGGGAACTCAACACCCTCGAACGGGCTATTGGGCTCGTTGGCTTTGTCGCGGTTGCCCACTCTGGAACTCACGCCAACCGGATCTTTATCCACTTCTGGCAATACCCATACCGGCCAGAACTGCGCCCAGGGGCGGTACAGAAACAGCAGTGCGCGGAGCCACCCCAATCACTCACCGCCCCGACCGCATGCGCATCGNGGAGGCGCGCCGCGGCCCGCTCGCGCCGCATCGTCAGTAACTAATCCGGAGTATTGTCCTGCAGGAAGCGCCGAATCCGNTCAACCGTCACCTCCACNTGGGCGGGTTCACGACAGTCNACCGTCAGCGTTTCGGCGTTAAGCGCCAGAGCGCCCAGCCGCTCCGCCACTCCCGTCGGGTGNAACTCATCGTTGCCGGGCAGGATCAACAAGGGTTGTCCAATGCGTTTCACAGCCACCTCGTTGACCGAGAAAAACTCAGACCCTACCGGCCAGATACCGTCTCTGAAATCTACAACCAGCGCAATGTAGCCTTCACGCCCAAGTGAACGCACGGCGCCGGCGAAGGCGTCCTGGTCGTGCAGCCGCTGAGACCAAGGCCCTCCTGCCGCGTTATCAACAAATCGGCCGTTCTGTTTTGCCGCGGCAACCACCGCATCGAGCCCTTCNGAGCGGCAGACCCTGAGCGTCTCGTTAAACTTTGCGTAGTAGGTACCCATTGAATTGGTAGCGTCCCGACCCACCGGATCCTGTAACACAGCCGCGGAGATTCGGGCTGGCGCTTCGTCAAGCAGCCGCAAAGCAAACGCACAGCCGATACAGCCACCCATGACATGGGCACGTGCCACACCTAGGTCGTTCAGCACCGCAATCTGATCACCCATCGTCTGCCCGTACGAGAATGGTATCAACGGCGAACGGCTCCTGCCGGCGTGGCGTTGATCCATGGCTATCACCATGAAGTCACTTTGGAAGCGCTGAATCGGGTTGAACGCGCGACCCTGCCAGCCCGCTATATCGCTGCTCACACCNCCAGGTGCAAGCAGCAACAGCGGGTAACCCTGCCCATGAACCTCGTAGTAAATCTCTGTGCCATCGGGGCGAATCAGACTCGGCATTGGCTTGCTGTCCTTCTATGACAGGATGACAACAGGCATGTTAGCGTGCCNAAAAGGCTGGAGGGANCNCGCGCCGGGCNCGNCCCGCCGTAACAATGATGAACGCGCAACCGCTCACCCTCACAAATCTCGACATCACCGACACAGATCTCTACGTGCATCACGGCTACCCGTGGGCAGCCTGGGACCTGCTCCGCCAGGAAGCCCCGGTGTTCTGGTACGAACGCCCACACCACGAACCATTCTGGGCCATCACAAAACACGAAGACATCCGCTTCATATCCCGGAGCCCCGAGCTGTTCTCNAACACTCAACTGCTCAGAATGTCGGATACCGAATCCATTCACATGGGCCAGCGCGGCCGAGTCAGAGCGGCCAACCGCTTTGGCGGCTCACCGGAGGACCCACCGGATTTCATCTTCCTAGACCCGCCCGAGCACCGCCAACATCGGTCCCTTGTCAGCAAACACTTCACTCCACGCATGATGCGCTCGCTTGAGGATCACTTCGGCCACATGGCCGAAAATTACGTCAGCCACTTTGCGGAGGTACTTTCGCAAGGCCTCGCAGAAAAAGGCCGCGACGGCGAAGTAGACGTGGTCCACGAACTGTCAGCCAAGCTACCCGTTGCCGCCATTTGCGAGATGGCAGGCGTACCCGAGTCGGATTGGGACAAGATCTTCCACTGGACTGAAACTCTGGTCGGCGCGGCCGACCCCGAGTATCAGTTGCCGGGCGAAAACCGCGAGCAGACCTTGCGCCGCAGTGGCGACGAATGGCGTCGTTACAACGAACAGCTCATTGCACGGCGCAAGTCGGAAGGACTGGCTGACGACCTGTTGTCGTCTTTATTGAAGGCTGAGGTCGACGGGCACCAACTCTCCGCCCGGGAGATCTCAGCGTACTTCACAATTCTGCTAGCCGCAGGCAACGAGACCACGCGCAACTCCATCACAGGTGGCATCAAGGCATTGATTGATCACCCTGACCAACTGAAACTGCTGNCCGCGAACCCAGAACTTGTACCTTCCGCNGTTGAGGAAATCCTGCGCTGGACCTCGATTGTCATCCAGTTTCAGCGCACAGCCATGGAAGACGTTGTGATCCGCGACCAGCAGATTCGAAAAGGCGAGTCCGTGGTGATGTGGTATCCATCAGCCAACCGTGATGAGGATGTATTCCCCGAACCCTATCGTTTTGATATTACGCGGGATCCAAATGACCACTTCGCGTTTGGCGGGTACGGTGAACATTTCTGCTTGGGNGCCAACCTTGCGAGGTGGGAAATGCGCGCAATCTTCCATGCNTTGCTTCCCNTCCTGCCAAAGCTAGCGCTCGCCGGTGAGCCGGAGATGGTTCCGCGGTCGCTACACGTCGGCGGTATCAAACGCATGTTGGTCAGGAGTGCAGGATGAAGATCACCGTTGACCATTCGTTGTGCGAAGGCCACGCCAAGTGCATGGAGCGAGCACCAGAAGTATTCGAGGTGGATGACGAGGATCTCTCACAGGTCATAGCCACAAATCTCGATGCCGAGCTACTCGCCAAAGTAGAGCGGGCGGTGCGTAGCTGCCCACGCCAGGCTATCAACGTCGATAGCTGAGGCGATGTGCAACCGCCCAAGCCTGTGCTTCATTGGAGCTCTGCTACTCGCCGCCACGACCCATGCCTTCGCCGACGGTATCCGCTTCTCCCACGGCACAGCGTACCTGCAGCCCCTCAAGTACCCACCGGACTTCACTCATTTTGCATGGGTCAACCCGGAGGCGCCCAAGGGTGGCACCATCCGAGCAGCCGAAATGGGCACCTTCGACAGTTTCAACGGCATCCTGGACAAGGGGCGCGTCGCAGCAGGCACCGCGCGCTCGGGCCTGCACGCTCTGATCTACGACAGCCTGCTCGAGCAGGCGCACGACGAGTCCGCCGCATTCTACGGTCGCCTTGCCGAAGGGATCTGGGTAGCGGAGGACTATCGCCGTTTCGCGATCCGGCTGCGTGATGCGGCACACTGGCATGACGGCAAACCGGTCACCGTCGAAGATGTCATCTGGACCTTTGACACGTTGCGGGAGAAGGGAGCTGCCGGCGTGCGCACCGCGTTGCGTGAGCTCGGCTCCGTCGAGCAGATAGGTCCAAGGGAGATCCTGTTCGCGACACGAGAAGGTGCCCAGAGTAATCCCGACCTTGTCTACGTCGTGGGCAGTTATTCCATCCTGCCAAAACACTACTGGGCCGATCGTGACGTTACGAAAACCACAGTCCAGCCGCCCCTGGGCAGTGGCCCGTATCGCATCGGTGAATACTCACTCGGGCGCAATCTGGTCCTCGAACGTGTTGAGGATTACTGGGGTCAGGATCTACCGGTGATGCGTGGCCGCTTCAATTTCGATGAGATCAAATTCGACTATTTTCGCGATGAGTCGGTGATGCTTGAGTCGCAGAAGGGTGATGTCATCGACGTGCGGACCGAGACCGTCTCTAAGAACTGGATGACCGCGTACACCTTCCCGGCCGTAAAAGCCGGCTATTTCAAACGAGAGCTGGTCGACATCAGCCGGCCCTGGGGCCTATGGGCGCCCGTAATCTGGAATCTAGATATAAACAAGTTCCAAGACATCCGCGTGCGCGAAGCGCTGTGGCTCATGTCCGAGTTCCGCTGGACCAACCGCGTGCTCATGTACGGCTTTTATAACTACGCAAAAAGCTACTTTTACAACTCGCCGATGGCATCAGAGGGCATGCCGTCCGCCAAAGAGCTCGAATTACTCGAACCGTGGCGTGGCCAGATACCTGATCGAGTGTTCACGGAGGAGTGGACAGGGAACGAGACCAGCGGCTACGGCTTCAGTCGTGACAACGCCAAACGCGCGCTTGCGCTCTTCAGTGAAGCAGGCTGGGAAATCCAAAATGGCGTGATGACCAACATCGAAACCAGGGAGCCTTTCGAGATCGATTTCATCTTCGGCTCACCTTTCGGTCTACGCCAGGAGCTCCCCTTCATGGCGTGGCTGAATCGAATCGGCATCCACACCACGGCCCGGGCGATGGAGACCTCCAACTGGCTCTACCGCATGCGCAATGGCAAGTTTGATGCGAGCCAGATGGGCTTTACCGCTTCCAACGTCCCGGGGATCATGTTGCGTAACCGGCTTTCGACCAGCGCGGCGGATTCGGACGGCGGCCAGAACTGGGGCAACATCAGAAACCCTGCTGTCGATGCGATGATCGAGCACGTCATGGCTGCCCGTGACATCGACGACTTCTACGCCGCGACCCGTGCGCTCGACCGTATCCTGCTCTGGAGCCACTACTACGTTCCCGGACTGGGCGCACCAGGGTACCGCCTTGTGTATTGGGACCGCTTTGGTCAGCCGGAGAACCCACCTCGGCTATTGCGCCCCGCCTGGCTGGATACCTGGTGGTGGGACGAGGCCAAAGCTAGACGCGTCGCTGAAGGGATGGCCGCGCTGACCGGAAAGTAGCCAGCGCCGGCCAACATCACCTTTCGATCGCAGAGAAGATCTACGGATCGCTCCAACCAAGACATTGAGCGGGCCTCGTCGCTAATCGATACCGGCCGCTTCAAGCGACAGACGCGCGCGCTGGTTACAGAGCATGGCCCGAAACCGGGCAGCCTCTTGCTATGAATCCTAACCGTAAGCGCTCACCAAGCCTGAAGTTGCCCTCGACTTTTTGTTGCACAATCGCGTTATCCCATGTGAGGACATCCAGTTCCTTCCAGCGATGATGACACTTTGCGAGATTGGCCTCCTCGAGTCCTGCAGCCACTGGAGCAACAATCTAATCTGTTTCAGGGCCATTGCATCAATTTGCGTCGCTCAATCAAGATGGATGAAGAGTGCCTCGGTCCCCGCCACCGGATGAGCACGAACCAGCGGGCAAACCACCAGCACGTCAGCCGGGCTACTCACCGCGGCGCACCCCCCAAACACGCTTGCATGTTATGGGCATAGACAACCTTAAGATCCCGAATCCGGGCCCGGGTCTCAGCATCCAGACCTGTCTAGGCCGAACGCATGTCCATGAAATGAATTGGCCCCCTCCCGATGAGAGCGGCGCTCACGCAAGCAGCACCGTAGGCAGAGCAGGTTCCGTCGTGAAGGTGTCATCGCAGTACCTATCTCAAACAGACCAAGCGGCTTTGCATCAAGACCGCCATAGGTCCGGGCACTCCCCTCGGCAAGCGCTTCGTCGGNCAACACGCAGCCGACATAGATATGCTGCAGCGGATTGCATTATTGCAAGATCCCAATTGGCCTCTCTGTATATGATGGCATTTTGATGGACACCAGTGNGCTAGCCAGCTGCGCGAACCNGGCTTTATCTAGCCACTTCTCAAGGAATACGCACACGATGCCGTGTTCCGCAAGGCACTGTCCGAAGGTCTTCGGATCTACCTCGAGACCTAGCTTCATAATAATTTCCACAACGCCAAAGACTGACGTAGAGCTCACATCCATCGTGACAATCAACTGGTTGCCAGCTTGCTGATGGCCTCCATTGGGTCAACCCCAAGCGCAAACAAAGGCACAACCAGGCGGTGAATCCCAGCATCTTCCAAACGCTCCGACTCCTCTTTGCCACCACGACCATTCCACATTGCCGTGATTTCAATCTCACTGAAATCCCGTCCAATGGCATCACACTCAGCGCGGATCTTGTCAAAGTGACCTGCCAGCTCAGCAGGATCGTTCGTTGGCGCATACCAACCATTGCCGTAACGAGCGATACGCTGGTGAATCTTGCCTTTGATCCCACCCATCACCNAGGGCAGCGGGTCCTGAAGAGGCACCGGATAGCTTTTGAACCCGTGCCAGGAGAGGAACTCGGATTCGTGTTCTACCGCCTCNCCCGACCAGACTTTGCGCATGGCGGTCACGTAGTCATCGAAACGTGCGCCGCGCTTTTCGAACGGCACACCGACCGCCGCAAACTCCTCACGCAGCCAACCAATGCCTACCCCAAGCATGAAACGCCCGCCGGAGAGCGCATCAAGGCTTGCCGCCTGTTTCGCTAAGTAGAGTGGGCTAGCCTGAGAGAGGATGTTGACGCCGGTACCAAGGCGCAGGTTCTTTGTACTCGCAGCCACCGCGGTCAGTGCGATAAGCGGATCCACCATTGGGGTTTCAGGGGGCATCCCCATTTTTCCGCTGGTGTTGTACGGATACTTCGACTCATACTCGAGCGGCACAATGACGTGTTCAAAAGTCCACACCGACTCAAGCCCACTGGCCTCGGCATGCTGCGCCATGTCGACAAGCTTCGCGAGACTGTCTACGCCAATATTGATGGGAATGAGGCCTATTTTCACGGAGGAACTCCAGAAGGTTCAGCACGCCATTGTACCGGCTTGTATTCGGCTGAGCTAAGCTGAGACATAAAAGAGNTGCCTTCCAAACAAAGACTGCATCTACGTTGGGCTCGAGCTCACCGCACTCTAANACACCAATGCCTTGTTAAGCTGGCCCCAAAATTACTGGGTAACGAGGCTGAAACCCCGAATGAATAATCCCATTTCGATTGCCGTCGTTGGGCTCGGCTTCGGTGCCGAATTTGCCGCCATCTACCATCGCCACCCGGATGTCCGCCGAACTGTCATCGCGGACTCAAACCCCAAACGCCTAGCCCGTGTAGGAGATCGTTTTGACATTGCCGACCGGGCCGATTCACTCGAGGCGGTGCTGGCCGATTCGGACATTGATGCTGTGCATGTCGCGAGCGGCATTCCGGACCACGCACCNCAAACACTGGACACGCTGCGCGCTGGCAAACACTGCGCGTGCGCCGTGCCCATGGCCACGTCCCTAGAGGACGTGGAGGCTATCGTCCGCGCGGCACAGGAAACCGGTCTCAACTACATGATGATGGAGACCACATTCTACGACCGGACCTTTCTGTGGGTCAGGGATCAGCTTGAAGCGGGAGTCTTCGGAAAAATCCAACTGCTGCGCGGCTCCCACTACCAGGACATGGAAAACTGGCCCGCGTATTGGGCGGGACTACCACCTATGTGGTACGCCACGCACGCCGTCAGCCCCATCCTGGCGCTCGCTGACACACGGGCCACACACGTGCACTGTTTTGGCTCCGGCACGATGCGCCAGGAACTGAAACNACCCTATGACAACCCGTTCCCCATAGAAACGGCCGTCTTTCGGTTAGACGGCACAGCAGCAGCAGCAGAGATCACACGTGCCCTCTTCCACTCGGCCAAACCCTACGTTGAGAGCTTTGACCTGCACGGCTCCCAAGCCACCTTTGAATGGCAGCAGGTGCGGGGCGAAGCCCCACTGCTGCATCGCCTAACGGCTCTAGGAGAAGGCAAGGGGNCCCGCCAAACCGAGACTGAGCGGATCGAGGTCCCCGATTACGCCGACCAGCTTCCTCCAGAGATTGGCCGCTTCACGCGCCGTGGCGTCTACGACGAAGATCACCAGCATCTCTCGTTTGAACACGGCGGTGGCCATGGCGGTTCACACCCCCATCTTTGTCACGAGTTTGTGCGTTCAATAGTTGAAGGCCGCAAACCCGCTATCGACGAGATTCGCGGTGCTGACTGGACGACACCTGGCATCTGTGCTCATACGTCAGCCTTGGCTGGAGGTGAACGCGTTCNAATACCTAGCTTCAANTAAAGCTAGCGCGACGTCAGCGGGTAGCTCAGCATTTTGTAAAATCAGGATGGAAGAGATGACCGTAGCGTTGCGTCCTGACAAGTTGCGTTACCGGAACAAAGTTCTCTCTCGATCCATGCAAGCATTGCCTCAGGGAACGTCGCCGTAACCGGGCGTTCAGTCCGAATCGAGAGCTGCCCGCCCTGTACCCANGCAACTGTTACCGACAAACCCNGTGGTCCGCTGGGGTAAAGTGGCGGAATCTACGGGGATCCCATGACCATGTCAGAAAAAAGCAAAAACGCGCCGGAAGTGGGCGGTGCCTACGCACACTACGTCCTCGCCACACTTGTGGTGGTTTATGTTTTCAATTTCATCGATCGACACATCCTTTCAATCTTGACCGAGGACATCAAACGCGACCTTGGCGCGACAGATGCACAAATGGGTTTCCTGTTTGGGACGGTATTTGCAGTGTTCTACGCGGTATTCGGGATCCCACTTGCCCGTTTTGCTGACGTTTGGATCCGGCGTAGCATCATTGCCGGCGGACTTGTGGCCTGGAGCGGGATGACCGCGCTTTCGGGCTTGGCGCAATCGTTCCCAATGTTGGCCGCCTGCCGAATCGGCGTGGGAATCGGCGAGGCCGCCGCGTCACCCGCTGCGTACTCGCTGCTCTCCGACTATTACCCGCCCGCACGACGTGCAACCGTTATCGCGATCTACTCGGCGGGCGTTTTCATAGGCGCGGGCNTTGGCTTATTTCTCGGAGGGTCGATTCTGGATGTTTGGAATGCGCGCTATCCCGACCCAGCGCTCGCCCCATTCGGACTCCGCGGTTGGCAAGTGGCTTTCATGGCNGTTGGCCTGCCAGGAATTCTAGTGGCNGTCTGGGTCCGCACGCTGCGCGAACCGATCCGCGGCCAGTCGGAGGGCCTTGTAACCGAACCCCATCCAGCGCCTTTCAAACTACTTGGCAGCGAACTCGCGGCCGTCATACCTCCACTCAACCTGTTCAGCCTGCGGAGCGACTCCGGCGCACTCGTNACGAACGTAATTGCGGTTGCAGTAATAACGGGCGTCGCCGCGCTCTTGATCATGCTGACAGGGAGTTGGGAGCAGTGGATTGCCGTCGGCATTGGGGTCTATATCTCGTTTTCCTGGGCGCAATCACTAAAAATTCGGGACCCAGCAACCTTTGCAATGATTCTTAGATCTAAGGCCATCATCTACACGTTCATTGCATTCCCTTGCATTGGCTTCGTGATGGGCGGAGCAGGTTACTGGACGCCTGCCTTGCTGATGCGCGTGCATGACGCTGGGGCCGGGGAAGTTGGGCTGTACATTGGCCTCGGGGCCGCAATCGGCGGCCTCGTCGGCACCACTTCTGGCGGTATTTTTTCCGACTGGATGAAAACGAAGATCCCCAGCGGTCGCTTAGTTATCAGCTACATCTGCGTGGTCACAATCGTCCCAACGCTGTACTGGATGATCTATTCCGAAAGCCTGAACACCGCCTATGTCATGAGTTTCCTCTTCACCCTCTTCGCCTCGATGTGGGCAGGGATCGTNCCCAGTACCGCCAGCGACCTAGTTATGCCTAGGATGCGCGCGGTTGCTGGCGCTTGCTTCATCTTGGTAAACACCTTCATTGCCTTTGCGCTGGGGCCCTACGTGATCGGGCAAATGAGCGACGTGTTCCGCAGCCAAGGCATGAACGAGGGTCAGGCACTGCAGCAAGCGATGGCATTATCCATGTTGATATTGGTCGTAACTCTCATTGGTACAGCACTGGCCCAAAGATACCTACCNGCCGAGGAAGCGAACCGTGTTGAACGCGCCCGCGCGTTGGGCGAACCCGTTTGAGCCGAAAAATTCCCACGTAGAACACTGATGGTATGGTGCGCCGTCGATGTCTAGTCCAAGGGAAAGCACCATGCATGACTCGATCTACACGTTTGATACGACATCCGCGACCGACCTGCCACTTCTGTCCGAAGTAGGCGGCAAAGCACTGTCACTCATCAGTTCCTCCAACGCTGGCCTACCGGTACCTGCAGGGTTTGCGCTGGGGGTTTCGTTTTTTTCTGAGTGGGTTTCTCAGGTCANGGCAACCCCCGAATGGACCGCACTCATGGCCAATCCTTCCCTGGCCGGTTGCGANGCAGTCAAGGCNCGTACCNCGGCGATGGAACTAGGAGACGCACAAAGAAACGCACTCCGGACGGCAGTGGCACGTCTCGAAGGGAACCTATTTGCCGTGAGGTCATCCTCCCCAGAGGAAGATCTTGAGGGTGCCAGCTTCGCCGGAATGTATGAGACCTTCCTAGGTACAACTCGCGAAAAACTCGAACTGAACATTTTNGGCGCCTTCACGTCCATGCTGGATTGGCGAGTGGTTGAGTACAAAACGCAGNAAGGAATTGGCATCGAAAACCCGACCATTTCGGTCATCGTACAAATCCAGGTTGCAAGCGAGGTAAGCGGAGTGGGTTTCTCGCTGAACCCGCTGAACAACTGCTTTGACGAAGCCGTCATCAATGCCAGCTTTGGGCTCGGAGAAGAAATCGTCAGCGGCACCGTCACACCGGACGAATACGTGGTNGAAAAAGTCCGCTGCGAAATCCTGAGCAAGGCNGTGAATGAAAAGATGACCATGCTCAGCCTCAATTCTGATGGTGGCATCNAACGGTCGGTACCCACGGCACCGAGCACACAGGCTCTGACCGATGAGCAGATCCTCGAACTCGCAACTCTAATCGGCCAGGTAGAAGCTCACTATGAACACCCAGTAGACATTGAGTGGGCCTACGCCATGGGCAAACTCTGCCTACTACAGGCCCGGCCAATCACTACCTACACTCCACTCTTCCCCGAGATGTTGACACCGCCAGGGCAGCCAAAAAACCTCTACGTGGACATCATTCCACTGACACAGGGCTTTGATGAAGCTCTATCGGTATTGGGCGCNGATGTCTGGAGCATCGTGCTCGATCGGCTGAAATTCGGAGCTCTTCCAGCCGGCGAAGACGGCTATATCCGAAACATCCATGGGCGGCAGTACTTTCAGTTGCACCACATGATGGCAGGGTTGGGCAAACGCGCCATGGTGGCCATCAAAGACTTAGACCGAAGCCTAGATGGCCGTGAGGAAGAAGTCGCACACTATAAAGCTACGAAGCCAACAAAAAAAATCAAGCAGGCTAGATGGCGCATCCTAGGTTCAATCAGGAAATTTTTCCTGCCGGGCATCCGTGCCTTCCTCAACCCTGCGGCTGAATCAACCAACTTCACTCNGACTATGGACGACGTCCGCCTGAAATTCGCCAATTTAAGCAACGATCGACCATTTGATGACTTGGTCGAGAATGCCTTTACAGTGTTCGACGAAGTACTCGACAGTATGGTGATCTTCTTGCCCGGACTCTTCTCCAACTGGAGAATCAACCGGCTCTTCAAGGGTACCGAACACGAGGCCCTGGCGGAGTCTGTTCTGATGGATCTGCCCAGCAATCCAACCAGCGCCATGGGCCATGCCATGTTGGCGCTAGCCAAGTTCGACGAGATCCAGCAAACCGCTGACGGTGAAGAGTTCCGGCAAAGAATCGAAGCTCGCGATTACTCAAGTGACTTTCTCCGCGCTTGGGACGACTACATGGCGCGTTACGGCGCTCGCGGCTTCAAGGAAATCGACGTGGCCTCGCAGCGGACCTGGGAGCGGCTCGCGGACTTCTTTAAACAATTGCNCGCTATNAACCTNGANGACAACCAGATGCTAAGTGTCACCAGCCGCAAGGAAGAAGCTCTTGCTACGCTCCGCGCTGCCGCAGNCAAGAAAGGACCCCGCAAGGCACGCATGTTCGATAACGCCGTCGANCTGATCAATTTGACATACGGGCATAGGGAGTCGCCGAAGTACCTAGTCGTGGTCATGAACGGCAACCTGCATCGAGTAGCACTAGAGATCGCGGACGAGTTTGTCGCCGCGGGCCGGCTCGACCACAGAGACCAGATCTTCGACCTTCAACTCGCTCAGGTGGGCGCCGCACAAAGAGATCCTTCTCTCGAACTGCGCCCACTCAGAGACGCCAATCTCACACCGCGATCATTGATGAATCACGTCAAACAGTTCCCAGTATTCATCGACAGTCGCGGTAAGGTCTTCCGCAAAATGGCAGTTGCTAAAGACGGCGACCTTGCNGGTCAGGCCGTTGCGAACGGCATAGTCAGCGGGCNCGCTAAAGTGCTTGCAGAACCCTACGAGAAACCACTTGAACCAGGCGAAATCCTGGTTACCGTTGCAACGGAGCCTGCCTGGACGCCCGTATTTGTTAACGCGGCCGGCGTTGTACTGGAGATCGGTGGTGGCCTGCAGCACGGTGCCATCATCGCTAGGGAATACGGTATACCCTGCGTATCTGGCCTACATGGCGTTACGGACATCATNAAAGATGGTGACCTGCTCGAAGTGGACGGCACGAACGGCATCGTACGCATTCTTGAAACTGCCTAAACGAACCTAACTAAACCGGAGAACCTGATGTCAGTAGCCACGTTTGAACTCCATGGTGATGTCGGCATCGTCACNATGGACGACGGCAAAGCCAACGCCATGAATCCAACAATGATTGAGGCAGTTAATTCCGCACTCGATGAGGCAGAAGCAAAATCCAAGTGCGTGGTGCTGGCAGGTAGGGAAAGAGTGTTGTGTGGCGGCTTCGACCTAAACATCATCCGCGGAGGTGACCCGGAACTTGCGCGCAAGATGTCATTAGGCGGCGCCAAGCTGATGATGCGGCTCTACGGCTATCCTCGTCCATTGGTCATCACCACGGGTGGCCACTGTGTTGCATTAGGCGGCTTCATGTTACTCACAGGAGACTACCGAATTGGCGTGTCAGGCGACTTCAANATTGGCTTGAACGAAGTGGCCATTGCTATGACCCTGCCACCCTTTGGCCTGATGCTTGCNAAAGAGCGCATTGCCACAAGACACCTGCAAAACGCTACCACTAACGCGAACCTTTTCTCACCCGACGACGCTGTCGATGTTGGTTTTCTGGACGAAACNGTCACTGCCGACGCGCTCGCCGACCGAACCATGGAACGAGCGAACGAACTGGCCCAACTCGACAATGCGGCGTTTGTTCGCACCAAGCTTGACTGGCGTGGGACAGACATCGAAATGATCCTAAAGGGCCTTGGCGGCTAGGCGCCAGTCCTCTAAAGAGCCTTNCNCAAGGCAAACCTGTTCAGNCTGACCTTTCGTCTTTGCCGCGCACTCGGNCGGCAACNAGGCGTGCAAATGCATCAGGCGAGCGAATGTGCCAAGCACCNTCTAACTGCANATCTCGACCNTAGGAAGATTCGAGTTAGGGCCTTCATTCACGAAGACGTTTGCGCTTTACCTTGCGCCAGACGAGTTCGNTTCCCTCTATTCAAACCCGACGAAGTTCACCACCTCATTGACGGGCCGACGGGTCGACACAACCGAATTGGCGTCAAAACTGTCCTCCGGCCAGCCCATAGCGACACAGGTGACGATGAACTGATCGTCCGGGATCCCAGCATGTTCGCGGACCACCGGCGACTGCATTATGCCCTGCCCGTTGATAACCGCTCCGAGACCCTTGGACCACGCAGCGTTGACTAGGCCATTAACGACCGCTCCACAGTCAAAAATGGCAATGTCGTTGTTATCGAGTTCCTTGTCGCAGCACACCACGATGGAGACCGGCGCATCGAATTGTCTGAAACCGCGCATGACCCAGTCTTGGCGCCGCTCCTTGTCACCCCAGGCAATACTCATGGAGTCGAATAGCTGTACCGCTATCGCTTTCTGGCGGTCCCGATGCACCCCCTCGTAGCGCCCGTGCTGGCGAATCTCCCGGGAAGGTGCAACACCCGCCAGGTTGTTCTCGGTATTACCTTTACGGATGGCGTCCAATGCATCACCGGTCACCACATGCAGATGCCATGGCTGCGTATTCATCGATGAAGGGGCTCGGGTTGCAAGCGCCACCACTTCACGGATGACCTCTTTCGACACAGGCTCGGTCTTATAGCCACGGATACTGCGGCGGCCCATCACTACATCATCAAATTCCAAACTTTTGTCCCCTGTGTTTTTACGTCAACGGCGCGCAAACTGCCTGTGATTTGCGCCAAGGTCAAGGCAGCGCGCAGGTGTATAGTCAATCTACTGAGGCGGGAAGAGGGAATCGTCATGAAGGCAGCGGTACTGCGCGGTGTGCGCGAACAGGAAATCGAAGA
>PAWP01000027.1 GCA_002714125.1 Gammaproteobacteria bacterium | reverse complement strand
ACTGGCGCCCACTCAAGCGCGGGCCGACTGGCAGCCGCTTTCAACTCGTTGATAGCCTGGATAACCACCTGCATTTCCTGATGGGCAAACAGCACCGCACCCAGCATCTGATCTTCGGTCAGTTCACGTGCTTCGGATTCAACCATCAGCACGGCAGACTCAGTGCCCGAAACCACCATGTCGAGATCGGAAGTTTCGAGTTCCTCGAAGGAGGGGTTCAGAATATAGCCCTCACGGGTAAAGCCCACGCGCGCACCACCAATCGGCCCAGCGAACGGCAGACCCGAAACTGCTAGCGCTGCTGAGGCACCGATCATCGCCGGGATGTCTGAGTCGCAGTCTTTCCCGGCAGACAGCACCTGACAGGTGACCTGCACTTCATTCATAAAGCCTTTAGGAAAGAGCGGACGAATGGGACGGTCGATAAGGCGGGAGGTGAGTGTTTCCTTCTCTGAAGGACGGCCTTCCCGTTTGAAAAATCCACCGGGGATCTTCCCGGCTGCATACATTTTTTCTTCGTAGTTGACGGTCAGGGGAAAAAAGTCCTGACCCGGGTTGGGCTTCGTGCGCCCGACTACAGCCACGAGGACGACCGTTTCGCCCATCGTGACCAGTACTGATGACGCCTGTTTGGCGATCCGACCTGTTTCCAGGATCAGATCGTGACGTCCAAATTTCACTTGTTTTACGACTTGATTCAACGTTTTCTCCAATAATTCACATACCGGCTCCTGCCGGCTGTCTGGCCGTTTCCGAGCGGCCGATCAAATGTAATANGTGGCCTTTCAGCGCCACATGAACAGCAACATCGCGCACGGCGATGCATCAGGCGGTAACACCCCAATAGCAGTAAGCGCGGTCTTTCCTGCGCACACCATCTCTGTTTTGCTTCATTTCCAACAGGGGCAATCGCCAAGCGCACGTCTTATCGACGCAGCCCAAGCCGTTTAATTAGCGCCGCATAACGGCCGGTATCTTTACTGCGCAAGTAGTTCTGCAACTTGCGCCGCTGTGCAACCATACGCAGCAATCCCACACGGGAGTGATGGTCGTGGCTGTGGGCCTTGAAGTGGCTCTGCAGCTTCTCGATGTTTGCAGTCAGCAGTGCAATCTGCACTTCCGGCGAACCGGTATCGTTCTCTGAGCTGCCATATTCCCGAACAATGTCGGCTTTTTCTTCTGCACTAAGTGCCATTAGGTTTTCTCCTGAATATGCCTTGCTTGAGTCTCCTGCCAGAACCGCGCATATCTACAGAACCGGCATCGGGTTGCGGTGAGTGATCGCTAAACTCAGCCTCAGTTCACCAAGCGGCGAGGNGCTACTCTCCCATCAGGGAGAATCTCACCTACGCCCAAAAATTCAGAGTTCGCACCACCATCAACGCGCTCACCGGCATTGCCGGCTTCGGTAGCGTTGTCGCTGCCTTCGGCGTAGATACGTACCCAGCCCNCCGTCGGTGCCTGTGGCACCATCACGGGTTGCCCCTGTTTGAGATANAGGGCCATAACGTCTGTCAATTCGACGTGAGGCCAGTCCGCNACCGCGCTTGACGCTGGTAACAGCATTGCATCAAGGGCATCGAACCCGCCGTCTTCCTTAATCGCTCTGAGTTGTTCTAGGGAGACGGCGCCAGACTCGGCAAAGGGACCTGATTCAACCCGCCTCAGCTTGGACACATGGGCTCCACAGCCCAGCACCTCCCCGATGTCCTCAGCAAGAGAGCGTACATACGTACCTTTGCTGCAACGGATNTCGAGTACGAGGTTCAGCGCCTCGCGCCCGACCAGAGTCAAATCACGAATCGTGACTTTACGGCTTTTTCGCTCAACTTCAATGCCTTCTCGGGCAAGTTTGTAGAGCGGCTGACCATCCACTTTCATCGCCGAGAACATGGACGGCACTTGCTCGATCTCGCCGCGGAACTGCCCGAATACAATCTCTAGGTGGGCATCGTCGTATTCCGGAACCTCTCGCTCATCAACTACCTCGCCGTCGGCATCACCCGTATTGGTCGAAATCCCGAGCCTGAAGGTGGTCCGGTAACGCTTGTCAGCCTCCAGAAGGAACTGGGAGAACTTGGTCGCCTCGCCAAAACAAAGGGGCAGTACGCCCGTCGCTAACGGGTCCAGGCTCCCTGTATGACCGGCCTTAGCGGCTGCAAACATGCGCTTGACAATCTGNAACGCAGCNTTCGAAGTCANGCCCTCGGGCTTGTCCACTANNAGCAGTCCGTCTACCGGGCGGCCCTTCCGCTTACCTCTCCGCGCCATCAGTTCTGGCCCTCCCTGCTGTCATCCGCTCGCTCGCCCTTGCCTAGCCCGTCCCGGTCTTCTCCACGCGCCGTTTCGTCGCGCGCCACTGCCGCGTCGATCACCCGCGCCATGTGTAGGCCAACCTCCAGGCTGTGGTCATAGTGAAAGCGCAGGCGCGGCGTTACGCGGGTTGTAAGCCCCTTCGAGAGCTCACCGCGAAGAAACCCTGCAGCATGCTGCAGCACCTCGGTTGAGTCGCTGGCTCCNTCNGACTCTGCTGCGAGCGCGGTGAAGTAAACATCCGCCCAGGCCAAATCCCGACTCACCTTCACCTCATTGATAGTGATCAGGCCCAGACGCGGATCNTTCAGTTCACGCTGAATCAACACTGCAAGACTGCGGTGAAGCTGATCGGCAATGCGTGTCGCNCGGCCNTCTCGATTGCCGCCCCTACGGGGCATGGCGGTAACCCCCCTTTTGTATATGCACAAAAGCGCNGCGAGCGTCNGTACAAGCCGGATACCTCAGGCCACGTTTTGTGTTGCNAGNCATGCCAGGGCTACAGGGCGCGNGCAACCTCGCGCGNGTCGAAGACCTCAATCTGGTCACCTTCCCGCACGTCGTTGTAGTTGCGTACNCCGATNCCNCACTCCGAACCGCGGCTGATCTCCGCCACTTCCTCTTTGAAGTGGCGCAGCGACTCGAGCTCGCCTTCGTAGATAACNACGTTCTCGCGGAGTACACGAATCNGTTTGCTGCGCGAGACCGTCCCTTCAGTGACCATGCAACCGGCAATCTGGCCCAGCTTCCTGGACGAGAANACCTGTCGCACTTCAGCGATGCCGACAATCTCCTCGCGGACTTCCGGCGACAACATACCGCTGAGAGCATCGCGCACGTCATCAACAATGTCGTAGATAACCTTGTAGTAGCGCAGGTCAAGACCTTCGCGTTCGATCAGTTTGCGTGCTGCATTATCTGCGCGAACGTTGAACCCAAAGATGACCGCGCCGGAGGTGATTGCGTAGTTCGCGTCATTCTCAGTGATAGCACCCACACCAGAGAACACAACGTTCACCTTGACTTCGTCATTGCCAAGGATCAACAGGGAGGAGTTGATGGCCTCCAGCGAGCCCCGCGCGTCTGCCTTCACGACAACATTCAGGAACTCCGTGCCAGTAGCGCCAAAGTTCTCGAGCAAATTGTCGAGCGAGGCCGGTGCGTTGGCTGAGAGTCGCTCATCGTTAGCCTTGTCCGCCCTCAACTGCGCCACTTCCCGGGCCTTCTTGTCATCTTTCGCAACAAGGAAGGAGTCACCTGCACCCGGAGGGCTAGATAACCCAAGAATCGAGACCGGTGTGGACGGCCCGGCAGATTTTGACTTGTTGCCATTTTCGTCATGAATCGCGCGCACTCGCCCAAACTCCTGACCGGCTACCACAACGTCTCCCTGTTTCAGCGTGCCGTTCTGTACTAGCAGAGTTGCCACAACGCCGCGCCCTTTATCCAGTTGCGACTCAAGCACAACACCGCTCGCGGGGCCGTCGGGTACTGCCGTGAGTTCCTGCAGTTCCGACTGTAGTAGGATCGCTTCGAGCAGATCATCAATGCCCTGCCCGGTCATGGCCGATACCTGGATGAACTGGGTATCGCCGCCCCACTCTTCAGGAATAACATCCCTCGCAGCGAGCTCATTCTTAACCCGCTCGGGGTCAGCACCATCAACGTCCATCTTGTTCACCGCCACGACCAGCGGCACTTCCGCGCCCTTGGCATGTTGGACGGCTTCTTCGGTCTGCGGCATAACGCCATCATCCGCCGCGACAACCAGCACCACAACATCAGTACAGTCGGCGCCGCGGGCCCGCATAGCGGTGAATGCGGCGTGGCCCGGTGTGTCAATGAAGCAGATTTCACCATGGTCCGTAGCAGCGCGGTAGGCGCCAATGTGCTGGGTAATGCCGCCACTCTCACCATCCACCACAGAGGCCTTTCGGACATAGTCCAGCAAGGACGTTTTACCGTGGTCAACGTGGCCCATCACCGTCACTACCGGCGCTCGGGTCTCGCCTTCCCCTTCGTAGACCACCGACTCTTCAAGTTCTTTTTCAGCCGCATTGGCGTCGAGAGGTCTCGCTACATGGCCAAATTCCTCAACNAGAAGNATCGCGGTCTCCTGGTCAATAGCCTGATTGATGGTGGCCATGGTGCCAAGATTCATCAGCGTCTTGATCAGATCACCCGCCTTGACGGACATCTTCTGGGAAAGCTGAGCAATGGTGATCGACTCACCCACTTCGACCTGGCGGGTAATGTCTGCCGTCGGTGCATTAAAGCCCTGCACTGACACCTGGCGCAGCGGCGCTGCTGACCTGCGNGANCTGCCACCCGNGCGGAGTCCGAGCGTACGCTTGCCAGTGTTTGCAGGCACTTCGTCCACATCGTCCAGCAAGTGGGCCATCTCGTTCTTACGCCCACGGCCCACGCGGCTACGACTTTTCGATTTGCTNNTGTCGCCCTCATCAAGGTCGTGACGGTCGCGCCGGTCTTTGCGATCGCTGACCTTGCTCTCTTCGAGTTCACGGCGCTCACGCGCGGCCTCTTCCTCACGCTTTGCAGCCGCGGCGTCGACTGCGGCTTGGCGCTTGGCTTCTTCAGCGGCTTTTTTATCCGCCAGTTCTGCGGCCTTACGCCGGGTTTCTTCCTTGCGGCGCTCAGCTTCCGCTACCGACTCAGCGTGCGCAGCTCGGCGGATCGCCTCAATGTTGGAAAGATCAACCTTAGGCTTGGCCGAAGGCTCGGGTTCTGCCATTTGTGGCTCAGGCGCAGCCGCCAGCTCTGGCTCGACAACCTCTTCGGNTTCCGGCTCGGCAACAGCCTCCNGNTCGGATTCAGGCTCTCCTGCCTCAGCTTCGGGAAGCTCGGCAGCTTCANCTTCATCTGCAATCTCCGCGACCGGCGCCTCNGGCTCGGCTTCCTCCNACTCTGGAGTTTCCTCGGCAACAACCTCGAGTTCAGGCGTCGCAGGCNCAGTTTCCCGAGTTTTGGCTTCANCCACCGGTTCTTCAACCNNGGGTTTTTCTACAACAGGTTCCGGAACGNGCTCTGGCTCGGGTTCTTCAACCGGCCGGCGAACAATAGTGCGCTTCTTGCGAACCTGCACATTGACCGTGCTGCGCCCNGCGCGCAAGGTCGACGACTCACGTCGCTTAAGCGTAATTTTACTCTTTGGCTTTTCTTCGCCATGAACGCCACGCANGTGCGTGAGCAGCCGTGCCTGCTGATCATCGTTAATGGCATCGCCCGGCCCCTCATGGGGCAGGTCGGCGTCCTTCATCTGCTGCAACAGTCGATCCAGCGGGATGGACAGCCTTTCAGCCAGTTGCAGTACAGTTACTTCAGCCATTGCGTGATTACCCTCGTAAGCCTTGCTTACATCATGTCTTGTCCGACGTGGCTTCTTCGTCGTCCTCGTCCGCAAACCAGGGCGCGCGTGCCGTCATGATCAGCTCACCAGCGCGCTCAGGCGTCAGGTCTTCGATGTCCGCAAGTTCGTCCGTGGCGCACTCCGCCAGGTCGTCCATGGTGATCACACCGATTGCNGCCAGCCGATAGGCCAGGCGCCGATCCATCCCTTCCATCTCAACCAGGTCTTGNGCCGGCTCCTGCCCGCCGAGTTGCTCCTCGTCAGCCAGTTCGCGCAANACAAGAGCGTTTTTAGCCCGCGCNCTCAGTTCTTCGACAATTTCCTCGTCAAACCCATCGATCGCCATCATCTCTTCGATAGGGACGTAGGCAATCTCATCCAGNGTTGTGAAGTTCTCTTCAACAAGCACGACGGCAACNTCTTCATCGACATCAAGCGACNTCATGAAGTGCTCGATGATNGCGTTGGCTTCCTCTTCCTGCTTATTGAGGGCCTCTTCCTCCGCCATGATGTTCAATTCCCAACCCGTCAGCTCGCTTGCGAGCTTCACGTTNTGGCCGCCCCGGCCAATGGCCTGCGCGAGATTGTCCTCTGNAATGGCNATGTCCATCGCGCGCGTCTCCTCGTCCACAACGATGGAGATCACTTCAGCGGTAGACATTGCATTGATTGCATACTGCGCAATGTTCTCATCCCAGGGCACGATGTCGATNCGTTCGTTGCCGAGCTCGCCCGAAACTGCCTGCACGCGCGAACCGCGCATNCCCACACATGCTCCGATGGGATCAATCCGACCATCGTTGGTCCTAACNGCAATCTTTGCCCGGGAGCCAGGCTCACGNGCAGCCGCAACAATCTCGATGACGCCATCNGAGATCTCCGGCACCTCAATCTTGAANAGTTCCGTCAACATNGCCGACGTGGTGCGACTCAGCATCAACTGAGGACCACGGACCTCCGGGCGAACCTCAAGCAGCANNGCACGCAGTCGATCTCCCACCCTGAACACCTCACGCGGCACGCAGTGGTCNCGTGGCAGCAGCGCCTCAGCGTTGTTGCCAAGATCCACAATCACAGCCTCGCGGGTTACTTTCTTGACCTGGCCGTTGAGCAGCTCACCTACGCGGGGACGATAGGCCTCAAGNACCTGTTCACGCTCAGCCTCGCGGACCTTCTGGATGATGACCTGGCGCGCAGTCTGCGATGCAATGCGGCCCGACTCCACCGACTCAACCGGAATNTCGTAGCTGTCTCCGGCCTCGAGGTTTGAGTCTTTCTCCTTGGCCTGNGCTACGGTGAGCTGCGCTTCCGGAAACTCNATTTCCTCATCCTCACNAAGTACATCCCAGTAGCGAAAGGTGTCGAACTCCCCGGTCTCGTGATTAATCCTGACCCGCAGCTCAACCTCGTCCGAGTACCGCTTCTTCGCCGCAGTGGCGAGCGCAAGCTCGAGCGCTTCGAAGATGATCTCCGGTGCTACGCCCTTCTCGTTCGAGACGGTCTCGATCGTCTGCAGCATTTCCTTGTTCATGCCTATGCCTCGTCACCTTTCACCCTGGTAGTCCCACCAGGATCAGAAGCCGGGTACCACCTGTGCCCGCTCAATCTCCGTGAAGGGCAGCAGAAACTCCTCATCGCCGCTGCGCAGAACTACGTCTTCCCCTTCAAGCCCAACCAACAGGCCTTTGAACTTACGCCGATCTTCAAATGGTCGTATGAGCTGAACGGTCACTTGTTCCCCCGCGCACACTTGGTAGTGCTCGGGCCGGAACAGCTTCCGGTCAACTCCCGGTGAGGAAACCTCCAGCGTGTATTTGCCTTNCAGAGGCTCCTCGACGTCCAGTACATGGGAGAGCTGTCGGCTCACCCGGGCACAATCGTCAACATCGACTCCTGCTTCCTTTTCTATGTACACCACCAGTCGTGCGTTTCTGCCAACCCCCACGTACTCCAAACCCCAGAGTTCACATTCCATCGACCGGACCACAGGTTCGATCAACGCTTCGAGCGTTTGCGGCGCCGTACCCGATGCGTGCCGTTCCTGCACTCGTTCTTCTTTCCTCCAAACAAAAAATGGGCACACTGCCCATCCCGTTCCCGCGCCCGTCCTTTCGGCGCCAAAAAAAACCCCAAAAGGGGCCTCTTCGACTTACCTGGTTGCGGCTAGCGTNTGTTCCACTTNCGTTTACCGCTGGTCCGTACGTCCCGTATCGCACCTGACGCTAAGCACCCCACAAGGGGCCCGCAACGACGGGGGCGNAATCTTAGCAAAACCCCGGTCCCGGGAGCAATAACAGGTTATGGACGCGGTTTNTNGTGACGGACNCTCAAAGCGCCGCTCNGNCNNGCGGGAACGTGTAAGAGCNCCCGCCNATGGCNCGCACGTTCGAGAAANAAAAAAGGCCCGGTCGCACTTCGTNGACCGGGCCTGACTCTGTTGGTAGCGGGGGCAGGATTTGAACCTACGACCTACGGGTTATGAGCCCGTCGAGCTACCAGACTGCTCCACCCCGCAACAGCGAGGGCGATTATAAGGATCGGTCTTAACATGGGTCAACTATTTTGCAGGTTCGGATAGATNTACTCAGAGTTGCTGGCCCNACGACCGAGTTTCGGTGCAACCGGAACACCCAGTAATAGCGCCGANGACCNCGGGNATANTGGTGCNACATAGCTAATGCGTCCCAGGNNCGCCAAGCGAGTGTGCGGTCTACCCGGCGGTCATNGAGTACTACCTACCTGCACGGCGCGAGGCTCGCTACTGATTCTTCAGGAAACCCGGAACACCGAAACGGAATGCTTCTGAATTTGGCTTCTCATCATTTTGTCCATCGATGCTGGAGAACCATGATTGATGCTGACAAGCTTCGATCCCGAAGACAGCCTTATGTACCACCAACACTTACAAGCTCGGCCCATCAGTTCTATCCCTGGCGCTATAGATCCACGTGATAAGCAATCACCCCTCCCTACGCATTTGGACGGAGCCAAGCCGTAGGTCGTCAGNAGGCGCATCTCTTCTAAACGTTGGNTCTTTACCGNGCGTGNCTCNCGNGNTAGCGNCTCACCANGATTCANGGANAANGNCTATNAGGCGTGGCCATTTTGGGGNTCAGGCTNCTGTAGCTTCCCTNCGCCGGCGTCTAAGAACGGAAGCAAGAATATGGTGCCGAAGAGAGGACTTGAACCTCCACGGGCATAAGCCCACTACCCCCTCAAGGTAGCGTGTCTACCAATTTCACCACTTCGGCAGAGGNNNGGAATTNTACACCGCGCTCGCGCAAAATCAACGCGTTGGCNGGCTTCACCCGGCACTCGGACATTACTCNGGAAGCTTAGGCACCTCACCTTCTTCTGCGGCTTCAGGTATGGGTAAGTCGGGCANCTCAAGCTCTTCCGGTNNAACCTCAACCGCTTCGATCAAACCCTGCTGCGGGATACCCAACTCAGANACGGAGGCGGATCGCTCTTTGGCGAAGTACGCCANCGTAAAGCTGGTAACAAAGAANACAATTGCAATAGTCGTGGTNGTACGGGTCAGGAAGTTCCCGGCACCACTGCTGCCAAACACGGTGTTGGACGAACCNCCACCA
Organism: Gammaproteobacteria bacterium; assembly: GCA_002714125.1. Next base: position 32,309 of record PAWP01000027.1, on the reverse strand, counting down.
AAGCCGGAGCCCATNTCTGCGCCGCGACCCTGCTGCATCAGCACGAGACCAATNATCGCCAGTGCCGCAAGAACGTGAAAGATGAGAACAATATTCTCGATGATCTGAATATCCATGTGCTCCCCGCTGTTGTTGCCCCGCCTTCGGGGACCGATCGCGGCGACTGCCGCGTACCTTTTGTGTTTGTTCAATCCGTCAGTTGTTTTACCGCGCCATTTCCGCATCAGCGGCGACACAGATCGTCTCGAATGCCTCGGCATCCAAGGCCGCCCCACCAACCAAAGCACCGTCAATGTCTTCACCGGCAAACAGTTCAGCGGCGTTCCCGGCGTTTACCGAGCCACCATAGAGAATCCGCAGGGCCACTGCGGCATCCGGGTTTACCCCGCGCACCAGGGCCCGCAACCCGGCGTGAACAGCCTGAGCTTGCTCAGGTGTCGCTGTTTTACCCGTACCAATGGCCCAGACGGGCTCGTAAGCCACTACCGAGTCGGCAAATGCATCCGCGCCACAGGCATCCAGTACCGCCTGCACCTGGCGGGCTACCACGGCATCCGTCTCGCCAGCTTCGCGCTCTGCGAGTTTCTCCCCTACACATAGGACTGGCGTCAGGCCAGCCTGTTTGCATGCGGCGAATTTGGCCGCGACCTGCACGTCCGTCTCGCCAAAGAGTGCCCGGCGCTCCGAGTGACCCACCAGTGCATAGGTGCAACCAAACTCAAGCGCCATCGCACAAGACATCTCACCGGTATACGCGCCAGCGTCAAACTCGGAAACGTTCTGTACCCCCACGCCCAACGCAGTGCGGACTGCAGCGGTTACCTGTGGTACGAACAGCGCCGGCGGGGCCACCATGACTTCACAGGCATGAATATCGCGCGCGGTAAGCGCCGAAGTCAGAGCATCAACGCTGGCCCGCGTACCGTTCATTTTCCAGTTGCCAGCTACGAGCATGTCTGCCGTCATGAGTGAATATAGAACCTTGGATGGGTAATTCCGACCGAACAGACGTCACCAGGAACACGTACGGCCCAAAGGGCCGAGGATCTTAGAGATTTGACCCGCTACTTTCAATTTCCATTACGCTCGGTTATTCGTCAGAGCCCAAGAGGTCAGGCCTTCAGTGCCTGTTCCACGCGCTCAGCGAGTGTCTCGCAAAGCGACTGCACCGTTGACGCCTCCTGCCCTTCAACCATCACTCGTACGACCGATTCAGTACCACTCCTACGCAGGAGCACGCGCCCACTTCCCCCAAGCTGCTTCTCAGTGTCCACCACCGCATTCGTGACCTCTTCCAAGCCCTCCAGGGCCTCCATGCGGTCGGCACGGACATTGATCATAACCTGGGGCAGTTTGTGCATGCCCGATTTCAGTTCGTGCAGATCACCGCCTAGGGTCGACAGCGCCGCAATTACCTGCAGGGCCGAGATGATGGCATCCCCCGTCGTCGTGCGATCAAGACTGAGAAGATGACCGGAGTTTTCGCCGCCTAGATGCCAGCCACGGCTTGTCAGTTCCGCCATTACATGACGGTCGCCCACCGCCGCGCGTACAAAGGGAACGTCCATCTCTCGCAGCGCCAATTCAAGCCCGTAGTTGGTCATCAGGGTGCCAACGACACCACCCTGCAGCCGATTCTCCTCGACGCGCACACGCGTCATGAGGTAAAGCAACTCATCGCCGTCCACCACCTCACCATGGCTGTCAACCATGATGACCCTGTCACCATCGCCGTCGAACGCGATACCCAGATCAGCGCTGGACTGCCTTACGCGCAGGGCCATTGCTTCCGGCGCGGTCGACCCCACACCATCGTTGATATTCAGCCCATTGGGCTGTACACCCATCTCCAGCACCTCGGCGCCGAGTTCCCGGAACACGCTGGGTGCAACATGGTAGGTCGCGCCATGCGCACAATCGAGCACAATGCACATGCCGGCGAGACTGCCGTGAGCGGGGAACGTGCTCTTGCAAAACTCGATGTAGCGGCCTGGTGCGTCGTCAATGCGTGTCACCTTGCCAATGCGATTCGAGTCGACCATTTTCATCGGCTCGTCCAGCAGGGCCTCTATCGCTAGCTCAATTCCGTCATCAACCTTGGTACCTGCCGCCGAGAAGAACTTGATGCCGTTGTCGTAGTAGGGATTATGCGAGGCGCTGATTACAACCCCGGCGCAGCCTTTGAACGTGCGCGTAAGGTAGGCAATAGCAGGCGTTGGCATGGGCCCGAGTAGCGAGACGTTGATCCCTGCCGCGGAAAAACCGGCTTCAAGGGCGGACTCGAAAATGTAGCCCGAGATCCGCGTGTCTTTGCCAATCAAAACGCTGCCACCGCCGCGCTCGGCGAACACCCGGCCAGCCGCCCAGCCGAGCTTCATGATGAACTCGGGTGTGATCGGCTCGGAACCTACGCGGCCGCGAATGCCATCCGTACCAAAAAAACGTTTCTCCACTCAGCCCTCCCAAGCTTTCGCTTCAAAGCGCGCGTACCCTATCAGGCAGGCTGCCAATACGCAGTAGTGCTGACCAACCGGTACCCCTAGTCACGAGCCCCTTCGCTTCAGCCAGCCACCGCAACAGCTACCGCCAGTGCCGCGCGCGTTGCACGGACATCGTGAACCCGCAGGACTCTGGCTCCATGCGCTGCTGCCATTGCCGCCGCCGTCACACTGCCAATCAGCCGGTCCTCAGAAATACCTGCAAGGGCCTTCATGATCGAACTCTTGCGCGAGACTCCTACTAACACCGGGTATCCCAATGCCGTGAGCGCTGACAGCTCTCGAATTAATTGCCAGTTATGCGCAGCCGTTTTGCCGAAACCGAAGCCCGGGTCGATCAGAATGTCACCCTCGGCAATACCTATCGCCTGAGCCGCGCAGGCCCGTTCGGCAAGAAACGAGGCAACCTCAGCCACTACGTCATCGTACTCCGGGGCATCCTGCATGGTTCGCGGGGTGCCCTGCATATGCATCAGACATACGGGTAGTCCTGTATCGCCAGCCACCCGCAGTGCACCATCAGCCTGCAGCGCGTTCACATCGTTGATCATGTTGGCGCCTGCTTCACGGGCGGCACGCATCACTTCAGGCTTGCTTGTATCAATCGAGATGGGCAGATCCGTCTCCACCCGAATCGCCTCGATCACTGGAATAACTCGCTCTAGTTCCTCCGCGACGCTCACGCCCGCCGCGCCTGGTCGTGTCGATTCCCCACCCACATCAATAATATCGGCGCCTTCGTCCACCATGCTCAGTGCATGCTTTAGGGCCGCATCCCGAGCCTCGTAACACCCGCCATCACTGAACGAATCGGGGGTAACGTTGAGGATGCCCATAACAAGCGGTGCACGCGCCGTCAGGCGCGTACGCAATATTGCGGTTGAGGCCATTTCAGTGGCGGCCATTTCAGTCGTCGCGCTGCGACTTACCTCCAGCGCACCTTGCCGCGGGCAAAGGATCAGCCTGCAGGACCTCCCAAGGGACCGCCAATCGGGTCAGGGTCACCGTCAGGTGCCGGGTCGGGGTCAGCTTGGGGTGGTTCCTCATCAGAGTCGTTCCAACCCGCGGGGGGCCGCGGTGGGCGCCCGGCCATGATGTCGTTGATCTGGGTGTCGTCGATGGTCTCGTATTCAAGTAGTGCCTCGGCCATCGCATGCAGAATCTCGATNTTCTCTTCCAGTAGGCGTTTTGCGGTCGCATAGCAGTCGTCGATGATCTCGCGCACCTCAGCATCTATCTTGCCCGCCGTTTCGGCAGAAACAGACGTCCGTCCAGAACCCGCGGACATGCCTAGGAANACCTCTTCATCATCTTCGTCATACATGAGCGGGCCGAGCTTCTCTGACAGCCCCCACTTCGTCACCATTTTGCGNGCNAGGTTNGTGGCCTGCTGAATATCGTTAGAGGCACCCGTCGTGATGCCTTGTGAGCCAAGGGTCATCTCCTCCGCNACGCGCCCACCAAATGCCATNCAAATCTGGGAGTGGATTGCANGCTTAGAGAGGGAATAGCGGTCTTCTTCCGGTAGGAACATCGTCACGCCCAANGCACGGCCGCGAGGGATGATTGTGACCTTGTAGGCCGGGTCATGTTCCGGCACCAGCTTTCCAACAATACAGTGCCCTGCCTCGTGGTACGCCGTATTGCGCTTCTCTTTCTCGGACATGACCATGGTCTTGCGNTCTGTGCCGAGCATGATCTTGTCCTTNGCGCCCTCAAACTGCTCAGGCCCNACGGTACGCATATTGGCCCGCGCCGCGAAAAGCGCAGCTTCATTCACGAGATTGGCGAGATCAGCACCCGAGAAGCCCGGGGTGCCGCGCGCAATGACCGAAGGGTCGACATTTTCAGCAAGGGGTACCTTACGCATGTGCACCTTCAGAATCTGCTCACGCCCACGGATATCCGGTAGCGATACCACTACCTGGCGGTCGAAGCGGCCCGGGCGTAGCAGCGCNGGGTCGAGCACATCAGGGCGGTTGGTTNAGGCGATCACGATAATTCCNTCGTTGCCGTCAAAGCCGTCCATTTCAACCAGCAGCTGATTGAGGGTCTGCTCGCGTTCGTCATGTCCGCCGCCGAGGCCCGCGCCGCGGTGCCGGCCTACTGCATCAATCTCGTCAATGAAGATGATGCAGGGGGTCTGTTTCTTCGCCTGATCAAACATGTCGCGAACGCGCGAGGCGCCGACACCGACAAACATTTCAACAAAGTCAGAACCAGAGATCGAGAAAAACGGGACCTTCGCCTCGCCGGCGATGGCCTTAGCCAGCAGGGTTTTACCCGTACCCGGCGAGCCCACCATGAGCGTGCCCCTGGGGATGCGACCACCTAGCTTTTGGAACTTCGAAGGGTCTTCTAGGAACTCGACCAATTCCTTGACCTCCTCCTTCGCTTCATCAACACCAGCTACGTCCCTGAAGGTCGTGTTTATCTGGTCTTCACCCAGGAGTTTGGCTTTGCTCTTGCCAAAGGTCAGAGGGCCACCACGACCACCTGCACCGCCCTGCATCTGGCGCATGAAGAAAACAAAGACCGCAATGATGATTAAGATTGGGAAGCTCGCGACGATGAGCTGCGTCCAGATGCTCTGCTGCTCGGGCTTCTTGCCTTCGAATTTCACATCGTGGTCATAAAGGTCGTCGAGAAGTTTCTGGTCCGTTACCTGCGGCTGGATCGTCTCGAACACCTGCCCGTCGTATAGTTCGCCAGTGATAGTCAACCCGTCGATCTGTACCCTGCGTACCTGATTCGAGTTCACATACTCAATGAAATTCGAGTACTCAATCGTGTCAGGGCCACTACGCATCCCGAAGTTGTTGAATACCACCAGCAGGACCGCGGCAATCACAAGCCACAGCAGGAGATTCTTGCCCATGTCATTCATGGCGTTTCCTCTTTAGGTGTTTTGGGGATGCCGCCTGGATGGCCGCCAGTCTCACCCACCACCATAACTTTCTACCCACGCCGGAGCGTTTTTCGTTCATATTTTTGTGCGTACCTACACACAGTCTACGACAACCAGCGCCACGCGGACGATTCCAGACGCTGTTAAGTTAGTTCTGATCAGCCAGCCAGTCCTTTGAAGTCAGTGGCAATGAGATAAAACTCGCGCGATTCGCTGCGGGATGCGTCGGGCTTGTGGTTGGCCACCCGCCTGAATACTCTGCGGCAATCCCCCCTGAACCGGTCAATCCCAGCACCTTCGAAACATTTGACNAGAAGNGANCCGCCCGGTTGCAGGGTCCGCNCCGCAAGGTCCAGCGAAAGCTCCGCCAACTCCATCGAGCGNGCTTGATCGGCCANCCGTANNCCACTTAGATTGGGGGCCATNTCCGACAAAACAAGGTCCACACNGNAATCAGNNCCACCAGCCGCCTGCAGCACCGCGTCGAGNGTCGCTTCTTCCGAGAAATCCCCTTCGATAATTGTTACACCACCAAGCGACGCCATCGCCAGTCGATCAACCGCAATCACGGTGCCACGCCCACCAACTCGGTCACGAGCGACCTGGCTCCAGCCCCCNGGCGCAGCACCAAGGTCAATCACCACCGCNCCNGGGCGCAANAGGGTGTATTTCTCGTCAATCTGCAGCAGNTTATAGCTCGCTCGGGAACGATAACCGTCCTGTCCGGCGCGTTTTACNTAAGAATCGCGTTGCTGGCGCTGNTGCCACGCATTAAGCTTGCCGCCCGCCCCGCCTGACCCACGGGNCCTNCCACTCACTGTGAACCCTCGCCATGCCTACCAACCCTTTCATCACNCCCCGCGAGGCCAAGCGACTGCGCGCCATTGGACACAAGCTGCGTCCGCTCGTGACCGTGGGAGANAANGGTGTGACCNANGGGGTNCTGGCCGAACTCGACCGCGCACTCAGCGACCATGAGCTGGTGAAAATCCGCTTGAATCAGCCCAAAGCGGAGAGAGCAGACGAGCTGACTCAGATCACGGAGNCGTCGGGNGCACAGCTGGTACAAACCACCGGGCGCATGGCCTTGCTTCTGCGCAAGACCTCCAAACCCAAGGCACATCTGTCGAACCTGATCCGGGAAGTGTAGCCGCCCGCTCAGAGCGAGCGCGTCACAGATGCTCCACCGAGTCGATTTCATACTGAGCATCACCTGAAGGCGTCTTAACGACCACAACGTCACCTACTTCCTTGCCAATTAATGCGCGGGCAATCGGGGTGTAGACCGAGATTTTACTTTCCTTGAGGTCAGCTTCGTCGTCGCCGACGATCTTGTACGTCACCTCACTGTCGTCTTCCAAATTGACGAGCCCCACGGTCGCACCAAAGATGACCTTGCCAAAACTTTCAATCGTAGTGATATCGATTACCTGAACGCGCGACAGTTTGCCCTCGATGTCGGCAATCCTACCTTCGATCAGCCCCTGCTCTTCCTTTGCGTACTGATATTCAGCATTCTCGCGTAAGTCGCCCTGTTCGCGCGCAGTCGCAATCTCCTTGATAATTCGGGGACGCTCCTTTGATTTGAGGCGATCGAGTTCCTGACGCAGCGACGCCGCTCCAGCAACTGTCATGGGTACTTTGTCCATGGCTAACCCCTGGAATTATAGATGTACGGGCCCGCCTTACCGGTCCACGGTGCGCCGCATTGGCGCATCTGTTCCAGGGCGGGAAACGCAAAATTCTATTAGACCGTGAGGCGCAAAGATAGGACTGGTGCAGTGCCTCGGTCCTGTCGCTAAAGGCCCGCTGAGCCCCTAGGNCTCAGGGTTATGCCAGTTTTGCAGGCTGGTCACGCTGTAGTCCTGACCGTGCCGGATCGCCGCCACGCACGCGGCGCCACCGGATATCGTTGTAGTGTAGAAGACCTTGTTCTGCAGCGCGGTACGGCGGATCTCAAACGAGTCGGCAATAGCTTGTTTGCCTTCGGTGGTGTTAACGATGAAATCGACTTCCCGATTTTTCAGCATGTCGACGATATGCGGCCGCCCCTCGGTCACCTTGTTAATGCTGTCGACGCCAACCCCCGCATCGCTTATCACCCCTGCCGTGCCTCGGGTCGCGACCAGACGGAAGCCCAGATCAGCGAGGTCGCGGGCCACCGCAACGACACCCTCACGGTCCGCCTCGCGGACCGATAGGAATGCTGTACCTCGGTCCGGAATCGGCTCACCCGCTGCCCGCTGCGCCTTGCCGTATGCTTCGCTAAAGGTCTTGCCAACCCCCATGACCTCGCCCGTCGACTTCATCTCGGGACCGAGAATCGGGTCGACGCCCGGGAATTTGCCAAACGGGAACACCGCTTCTTTTACACTGAAATACGGAGGCACAATTTCCTCGGTAAAACCTTGCTCTACCAGCGTCGTGCCCGCCATACAGCGCGAGGCCACCTTCGCGAGAGAAACGCCAATACACTTCGAGACAAACGGCACTGTGCGCGAGGCGCGCGGATTGACCTCCAGCACAAAGATGTCNTCACCCTGCAANGCTAGCTGCACGTTCATCAGGCCCACGACCTGTAATTCCTTNGCCATGGCCTGCACCTGCTCGCGGATTCGCGCCAGTGTCGCCTCGTTNAGGCTGTATGCCGGCAGCGAGCAAGCCGAGTCACCCGAATGGATTCCCGCCTGCTCAATGTGCTGCATGATAGCGCCAATGATCACTCGGTCTCCATCGGACACCGCGTCGACATCAACCTCGATCGCCTGATCCAGAAAGTGGTCCAATAGGACCGGAGACTCTTCGGAAACGTCGACGGCCTCCTGCAGATACTGGCGCAGCTCAGCTTCAGAATGGACAATCTCCATTGCTCGCCCGCCGAGCACATAGGACGGCCGCACCACAAGGGGGAAGCCAATGTCACCTGCCGCGGCAACGCCCGCTTCCAGCGTCTTGACAGTGCGATTCGGTGGTTGGAGCAAATCCAGTTTCCCGATCAGCTGCTGGAAGCGCTCACGGTCTTCCGCCGCGTCGATGGCGTCCGGGCTGGTACCAATGATCTGCACACCGTGTTCAGCCAGGGCATTGGCGAGTTTCAGCGGAGTCTGCCCCCCAAACTGGACAATCACGCCCTTGGGTTTTTCGAGCTCAACAATCTCTAGCACGTCTTCGAGCGTCAGTGGCTCAAAGTACAGCCGGTCAGAGGTGTCGTAGTCAGTGGAAACCGTCTCGGGGTTGCAATTGACCATGATGGTCTCGTAACCATCCTCGCGCATCGCGAGTGCCGCATGCACACAGCAGTAGTCAAACTCGATGCCTTGGCCAATCCGGTTCGGACCGCCGCCGAGCACCATGATTTTCTCTTTGTCGGTAGGGTTCGACTCCGACTCGGTCTCGTAGGTCGAGTACATGTACGCAGTCGCAGTCTCGAACTCTGCGGCGCAGGTATCCACTCGGCGATACGCAGGCCTCACGCCGAGCGCTTTACGCCGCGCCCGGACAGCCGCCTCGCTCTCGCCCAGCAACGCCCCGATACGGGCGTCCGAGAAGCCTTCACTCTTGTAATTGAATAGCGTTTCAGCGTCGAACCCCGCCAGCGAAAGATCCGAAATCTCCGTCTCAGACTCGATCAGCTCTTCAATCTGGGCCAGGAACCAGGGATCAATCGCTGAAAGATCGAAAATGTCCTGCCGATTAATGCCATTGCGAAACGCGTCCGCCAGATAGCGAATCCGGTCCGCGCCCGGGGTCCTGAGCTCCGCCTGAACCTTCGCTATCCAACCGTCGTCGGTAGGATCAACAATTGGGTCAAGCCCNTCGATGCCAATCTCCAGCCCGCGCANCGCCTTCTGCAGGCTCTCCTTGAAGGAGCGGCCAATGGCCATCACCTCGCCGACGGACTTCATCTGCGTGGTCAGGTAGTTGTCCGCCTGCGGGAATTTCTCAAACGTAAACCGGGGGATCTTTGTGACTATNTAGTCAATGGAGGGCTCGAAGGACGCGGGCGTTGCCCCTCCGGTGATGTCATTCGACAGCTCATCGAGNGTATAACCCACCGCAAGCTTAGCCGCGACCTTGGCAATNGGAAAGCCCGTGGCCTTTGANGCGAGGGCTGACGAGCGGGACACGCGCGGGTTCATCTCGATAACCACTAGGCGCCCATCTTCCGGATTGACAGCGAATTGTACGTTGGAGCCGCCAGTCTCAACCCCGATCACACGCAGGACCGCAATCGCGGCGTTGCGCATGAACTGATATTCCTTGTCCGTCAGTGTCTGTGCCGGCGCAACGGTGATCGAGTCGCCGGTATGCACACCCATCGGATCGAAGTTTTCGATTGAGCAGACGATGATGCAGTTATCGACGCGGTCGCGAACCACCTCCATCTCATATTCTTTCCAGCCGAGCAGCGACTCGTCGATCAACAGTTCGCTGGTCGGAGACAGGTCAAGCCCGCGCTCGCAGATCTCCTCAAAGTCATCGTGGTTGTATGCCACACCGCCGCCACTGCCACCGAGCGTAAACGACGGCCGAATAACACAAGGGAAGCCCAACCGGGACTGCACCTGGCGCGCTTCCACCATCGAGTGGGCAATCGCGGAACGCGGCGTCTCGAGTCCGATCGACTTCATCGCAATATCGAACTTCTGGCGGTCTTCCGCCTTGTCAATAGCCTCCTGCTTCGCACCAATCAACTCGACGCTAAACTTCTGCAGAATCCNCNCACGCGCANGATCAAGTGCNCAGTTGAGGCCNGTCTGCCCNCCCATNGTCGGGAGCAGGGCATCGGGACGCTCNGCTTCGATGATGTTCGCCACCACACGCCAGGTCACAGGCTCGATGTAGGTTGCATCGGCCATTGCCGGGTCAGTCATGATCGTCGCCGGGTTCGAGTTCACAAGGATGACGCGGTAGCCCTCTTCCCGAAGCGCTTTACAGGCCTGCGCGCCGGAGTAGTCAAACTCACACGCCTGGCCGATAACAATCGGGCCGGCGCCAATGATGAGGATGCTCTTTATGTCCGTGCGTTTTGGCATCAGGCGGTTATCCGNCAGCTAAGTGGANTGTGGATGNAANGAGCACGCGTCACGTGTCGTCCCGCGCTTGCATCAGTTCGACGAAATGGTCAAACAGNGGACTTGCGTCGTGGGGCCCGGGACTCGCTTCTGGGTGACCCTGGAAGCCAAATGCCGGTTTGTCCACGAGGTGCAGGCCCTGCAACGTGCCGTCAAACAGGGACTGGTGAGTCATGCGTACCGAGTTGTTCAAGGTGGCCTCGTCAATGCAGAAGCCATGGTTCTGGCTCGTGATGAGCACAGTGCCGTCGTCAAGGTTTTTGACCGGATGATTGGCGCCGTGGTGGCCNTGACCCATCTTCTTCGTCTTGAGCCCCACNGCGAGCCCAAGCAGCTGCAGCCCGAGNCANATCCCGAACACGGGAATCTCGGTTTNNAGAAACTCTCTGATTGCAGCAATCGCGTAGTCGCATGGATCGGGATCACCCGGCCCGTTCGACAAGAAAATCCCGTCCGGATTCATGCCGAGCACCTCGACGGCNGCCGTTGCGGCTGGGACCACGGTGAGCCTACAGCCCCGGTCAACAAGCATCCGCAGGATGTTGCGCTTAACGCCAAAGTCGTAGGCCACNACGTGGAAGCGGGTGTCCGGTGCTTCCTGGAAACCCTTGCCCGGGTACCAGGACCCCTGGGTCCAAGCATACTGGATCGATGATGTCACTTCGACGGCTAGGTCCATCCCAGCGAGGCCCGGGAACGCGCTGGCCTCGCGGGCCGCGAGTTTGCGCTCGGCATCGCCAATCGTGTCTGCGGCAAGGATGCAGCCATTCTGGGAGCCCTCATCACGCAGAATCCGGGTCAGCTTGCGCGTATCGATACCTGCAATGCCTACAATGTTGTACTCAGCAAGATATTCGGAGAGNCCCCTCTGATTACGCCAGTTGCTGGCGACCCGCGGCCTGTCTTTGACGATCAGCCCGGAACACCAAACCCCATTCGACTCCTCGTCTTCCTTGTTGGTACCCGTGTTGCCTATGTGAGGATGGGTCAGAGTGACAATCTGACGACGATAGGACGGGTCGGTCAGAATCTCCTGATACCCGCTCATGGCCGTNTTGAACACCACNTCGCCAGTGGCATGACCCGCCGCGCCAATACCTGTGCCTTCAAACGTCTCGCCGTTTGCCAGCGTCAGTAGTGCCTTCAAGAGCAGACCCCTGCACCAGCCGCTACGGTACTTGGCGCTTGCGGCTCGGGACTGTAGGTGCGATCGGTGTTCATTTTGTGTGCTCCAAATAGAAAAAAAGCGAGAGGGACAAGTCCGTCTCGCTTTCTCTTATAGGGGGTGGGGCATCATATTGGCGGCGTATTCTAGTGCGNCGTCGGCGGCGNCGCAAACACTGCAGCGAACNCCTGTTTTTCCAGTANGAAGAGCGGATTTGGTACCGCGGAAACATACACAAAGTGAACCTGGCAGCCCGCGCTATTTNAGGCCAAGCACATCCNGCATGTCATGCAGGCCAGAANCNTGCTCCATGACCCANAGCGCAGCCCGCACGGCGCCCTGGGCAAAGTTCGAACGAGAGTGCGCNACATGGGAGATCTGCACGCGCTCCCCCGGGCCGGCAAACATCGCAGTGTGTTCCCCGACAATGTCNCCCGCACGCACGCTGTGAAANCCAATCGTAGCACCNTCCCGCGCCCCGGTATGACCTTCCCGGCCATATACTGCTACTTCAGNGAGGTCCCGCCCAAGCGCCGNGGCAATCGCCGCCCCCATACCCACCGCGGTACCCGACGGCGCATCAACCTTATGCCGGTGATGGGCCTCAGTGATCTCGATATCGACCCCGTCGCCGAATATCCCTGCCGCTACCTCGAGCAGCTTGAACGTTACGTTCACACCTACGCTGAAGTTATGGGCTTTGACAATCGCAATTTCAGCCGCCGCGGCGCGCAACTTTTCATCCTGCTCGGGGGAGAGGCCAGTAGTGCCGATTACCATGCGGGTACCCGCTAGCCGGCAGGCTTCGATATTGCGCTCGGTGGCATCCGCAATCGTAAAGTCGATCAGCACATCTGCGGCGCCGAGGACATTCTTGACGTCGTCGTTCAGCTCAACTCCTAGGCTACCCACCCCGGCCAACTCGCCNGCATCTGCGCCGACGGCACTGAAACCCGGGCGCTCGAGCGCGCCGGTGAGCCGTGCACCGGGCTCTTCGCCCACCGTCTCGATTAACATCTTGCCCATACGGCCGGCAGCACCGGCGATAGCCACGCGAACAGGATCAGCCATGAGGACACCCAATGCGAACAGTAAAGGGGAACGCATCATACATCCCGCGCGTTCNGCCCCCTACCCTCAAAATGCATCATCGCANCCGCAACCGGCTGCAGTCGCTGTACTAGGCTCCNAGCCCNTCGAAGAAGTTCTTCACGCCATCGATGAAGGAATGCCGGCGCGGGGACTGATCGTCATTACTGACCTCCTCAAACTCGCGCAGGAGNTCTTTCTGCCGCTTGGAGAGGTTGACCGGCGTCTCAACGANAATCTCGCAATAAAGATCACCGACGCCACCGCGGTTGATCCGCGAGACATCCACACCTTTGCCCCGAAGACGGAACAGCTTACCCGCCTGGGTGCCGTTCGGTATCTTGAGGTTGACCCGGCCATCGAGTGTGGGAACTTCCACCTCAGAACCCAGCGCCGCGTCGGTGAAGCTGATGGGTACCTCGCAGTAGAGGTGCTGACCCTCGCGGCGGAAGATGGCGTGGTCTGCAACCCGAATCTCGACATAGAGATCGCCCGGCGTACCACCGTTTGGCCCCGCCTCACCCTGCTCGGNCACNCGCATGCTGTCGCCGGAGTCTACACCGACGGGGATCTTGACGGACAGCGTCTTGGTTTCGTGTATACGTCCCTGACCACTGCACTTAGGGCACGGATCGGAGATCATTTTGCCGGTACCCCGGCAGCGGGGGCATGCCTGTTGCACAGAGAAGAAGCCGCTGCGGGAGGTGACCTGACCCAACCCACCACATTGCACGCAGGCTGTAGGCGACGTCCCCCGGCGCGCACCCGAACCGAGGCACTCGTTGCACTCAACCAGGGTTGGCACCTTGATCTGCGGGTTGACGCCACGCACAGCCTCTTCGAGGGTTATATCGAGCGTGTATTTGAGATCGGAGCCGCGTTGAACACGGCTGCCCCCGCGGCCGCCGGCAAAAATGTCGCCAAATACGTCTTCGAAGATTGAGCCGAAGCTACCGTCGCCGCCGCCGCCGCCGCCGCCGCCTTCGAGCCCAGCATGACCAAACTGGTCGTAGCGAGCACGCTTCTGATCGTCGGTAAGGACCTCGGCAGCCTCGCTGGCTTCCTTGAACTTCTCTTCCGCTGCAACGTCGCCCGGGTTGCGATCCGGATGGTGTTTCATGGCGAGGCGCCGATACGCCTTTTTGATGTCACGCGCCGAGGCGTCCCGGGAGACACCCAGAACGTCGTAATAGTCGCGTTTGTCAGCCATGTAAGTGCCTCAGGCGTTTGTTATTACCGACCGGACGGTCAGATATCGCCCGCTTCGTCGCGAAGCATGGGCGCACATCCTAACGCCTTGCCCGGAGACGACAAGACCCCGCCACAGGAGCGAGGTCTGTCGTTGACTTCAGCAAAGCCCTCTCAGGGCTGGCCTCAGCCGGTCTTCTTCTCATCGTCGTTGACTTCTTCAAACTCGGCGTCGACCGCATCTGGGTCATCGCCAGCCGCGCCCGGGTCGCCCGTGGCAGTACCGGTATCGGCCTGCGCCGCCTGCTCCGAGTAAAGCCGGGTTGCAAGCTCAGACGAGGCATCNGTCAGNGCCTTGGTCTTNGCATCAATGGNATCCTTGTCATCGCCCTTCAGCGCCTCTTCGAGGTCCGCTATGGCNGCCTCCACGCTAGNCTTCTCGTCTTCGGTGACCTTGTCCGCAGCGTCTTCAAGCGTCTTGCGTGTGGCGTGAATCAGNCCGTCTGCNGTGTTCCGCGCAGCNATCATCTCCTCGAANTTCTGGTCTTCCTCGGCATGTGCCTCNGCGTCCTTGACCATCTGNTCGATCTCATCGTCNGACAGNCCNGAGGAGGCCTTGATNACAATCGACTGTTCCTTGCCCGTCGCCATNTCTTTGGCCGACACGTTCAGGATACCGTTGGCATCAAGATCAAAGCTCACCTCAATCTGGGGTACGCCGCGGGGTGCCGGAGGAATATCCGATAGGTCAAACCGCCCAAGGGACTTATTCCCGGCAGCCTGTTTACGCTCACCCTGCAGCACGTGAATCGTCACAGCAGGCTGATTGTCGGCAGCGGTGGAGAACACCTGGCTCTTCTTGGTTGGGATAGTCGTGTTCTTATCGATGAGCGCGCTCATGACTTCGCCCATGGTCTCGATACCCAGCGACAACGGTGTCACGTCCAGCAGCAGAACATCTTTNACGTCCCCCGACAGCACCGCAGCCTGAATCGCGGCACCAACCGCCACGGCTTCATCCGGATTGACGTCCTTACGCGCTTCCTTGCCAAAAAACTCGGCTACCTTCTTCTGCACGAGCGGCATTCGGGTCTGGCCACCCACCAGAATCACCTCATTGACCTCGGAAACACCCAGATCAGCGTCCTTAAGTGCTGTGCGTACAGGNTCCAGCGTCCGCTCAACCAGATCTTCCACCAACGACTCGAGCTTCGCCTGNGTCACCTTNATNACGAGGTGTTTCGGCCCGGAGGCGTCAGCCGTGATGTAGGGTAGGTTNACCTCGGTCTGCTGGCNACTCGAGAGCTCGATCTTGGCCTTCTCCGCAGCCTCTTTNAGGCGCTGCAGNGCCACTGGATCGTTGTGCAGATCCATTGAGTGTTCTTTCTTAAACTCATCCGCCAGGTAATCAATNACGCGCAGGTCGAAGTCCTCNCCGCCGAGGAACGTGTCTCCGTTGGTCGCAAGCACCTCAAACTGCTTCTCACCATCAACGTCAGCCATCTCGATAATGGATATGTCGAATGTGCCTCCACCCAGGTCATATACGGCCACCGTGGAGTCCCCGGGGGCCTTGTCCATACCATAGGCAAGCGCGGCAGCGGTGGGCTCGTTGATGATTCGCTTGACGTCGAGACCGGCGATGCGACCCGCGTCTTTGGTAGCCTGACGCTGGGAGTCATTGAAGTACGCGGGGACTGTAATGACTGCTTCCGTGACGGACTCGCCAAGATAGTCCTCGGCAGTCTTTTTCATCTTCAGAAGTACCTGAGCCGAAACCTGTGGCGGCGCCTGTTTCTCGCCCTTGACCTCGACCCATGCATCGCCATTGTCAGCCTTCACAATCCCATAAGGGACCATCTTTATGTCCCGTTGAACCACGTCGTCGGTGAACTGACGTCCGATCAGGCGCTTAACTGCAAACAGCGTGTTCTGGGGGTTGGTGACGGCCTGACGCTTGGCCGCCTGACCAACGAGGACCTCATCATCTTCTGCGTAGCCAACAATCGAAGGCGTGGTGCGGTCACCCTCCGCGTTTTCGATAATTCGCGGGTTGGTACCTTCGAGGAGGGCAACGCAGGAGTTTGTCGTGCCCAGATCGATTCCGATCATTTTTCCCATGTCGGGTTTCTCCTTTTATTCGTTCAGGGTCCTTATCCAGCCTGCTCAGCAAGGTGGTGGCCCGCATTCACCGCTATGGGCGTTTGTTCGTTCGATTGCAGTCAATATTGGCCCGACACGCTCAAATTCAAGGCCCTCGGGCTCTTCAGATCGCTGATTCAGGCCTCTTCATCAATGTTCGGCGACTCGCCTTTGGCGACCATCACCATTGCCGGCCGCACCAGTCTATCGTTTAGGACATAGCCCTTCTGCACGACCAGTACCACCGAATTGGGCTCGACGTCGAGGTTTTCAATCATTGACATCGCTTCGTGATATTGAGGATCGAAGGGTTCGCCAACCGGATCGAGTACGCGCACGTTCTCTTTCTCGAGCAGGTCCAGCAGCAACTTCAGACACAGCTGTACACCTTCTACGATGGGATCGCCAGTCCGATCCGCCTGTTCGGCCGACTCGATAGCCTTCTCCAGGGAATCAACGACGGGCACCAGGTTGCCGAGGAACTTCTCGAGCGCAAACTTGTGTGCATTGGCCACGTCGCGTTCGGCGCGGCGACGCACATTCTGCATCTCAGCCTCCGCCCGTAGAGCCTGATCGCGGTATCCCTCAAGCTGCGCCATAGCCTCTTCTAGTTTCGCGTTCAAGTCATCCAGCGGGTCGGCTTCGACTGCCGNCTCAGCGTCGGCCTCCGCCTCTGAATCATTCTCTTCCGGCGCGGCGGAAGGTTGAGTTTCGGACGCGCTGGCTTCGGCCCGNTCGTTGGCCTCGCTTGTCTCCTCTGCAGGAGGCGTTTCTTCTTCTTTCGCCATTGAATACTTTNACCAGATATTCCAAGGTGCCCTGTATATGGGGCCNGCAGCGGGACTATCAAGGGGTCGGGCAAGGTCANAACNATTCGCACAGCCCAGGCTCAGCCGACTGCCAAGCCACACCTCAGCGCGTGGTGACATCCATCGCTGCGGACAGCAGCCGGGCGGTCCCATCAACCACTGGAATCACCCGCTCATAGGCCATTCGCGTGGGTCCGATAACGCCCACTACACCCACGAGTTCACCGTCGACCTGATANGGCGAAGTGACAACAGTACAGGAATCCAGCGGCTCGTAACCCGATTCCTGGCCAATAAAAAGCTGTACGCCGGCTGAGTCCAGGCANTTGTCGAGCAGATGCAGGATATCGCCTTTGAGCGAGAAGAGCCTGAAGAGGTCGCGCACATCCTCCATCGCCTCCTCCTGTGCCAGCTCAAANAGGTTCTCCTGACCGGCCATGACAAAGTCNCCTGAGCCATCCTCCGNAGACAGTGCCTGCTCAGCCACNTCCAGCGCGCGCACCATCAGCGCGTTCATACTCTCGCGATCGCCGCGCATAGAGGTGATCAGTTGCTGTCGGATGTGCTGCACGCTGTGGCCGGAAAAGTGNNCGTTCAGGAAATTAGTCGCCTCGCGCAGCTGGACCTCAGAAAACGGCTCCTTCGTGTGGATGACGCGGTTTTGCACATCATGGTCGTCAAGTACGAGAATGACCAACACGCGGGTTCCCGACAGCGGCAGAAACTCCACGTGCTTCAGCATCACCAGATCTCGGCGGGGTATGGTCACCAGCCCCGCCATGCTGGTCACTTCGGACAACATGGCGGACGCGGCCTGCACCAATTGGGTCGAATCTAGGTCCGGGTCGAGCCGCACGCCCAATTGATTCAGCTCACGTTCCCTCAGATGTCCAACGCTGATAAGNCTGTCGACAAAAAACCGGTATCCAAGCTCGGTAGGCACACGCCCGGAAGAGGTGTGGGGTGAGTGAATCAGCCCGCGTTCCTCNANGTCCGACATGATGTTACGCGCTGTCGCCGGGCTGATCTTCAGCTCGATCGACTCAACCAGGCTCTTCGAACCGACGGGTTGACCTTCCTGAATGTACTTCTCCACCAACACCTTCAGCAAGTGACGCGCCTTGTCACTGACGTTCCGTGGCTCGTTTTCCGGAACGGCTGTTTCAGTTGGTTCAGGCGTTTTGTGAAGAGAATCCGACATTGTCGCTGCAAAGTTATAGGCTAAAGTCCATGGGGTCGCTTAGAGCCAAATGAATGGATCGATATAGTCGCCAGAATGTCCCAGGCCCGCCTGGGCGATCAAGTACCAATTGCCCACAAAGATTGGCGAATCTGCCTACAAAGAGCAACTGGCTTTTACCCTTCAAAGAGCAATTGGCTTTAACCCTTCACATGCTGGCCGGTACGTAGCATTGTCCATGCNTGGAGCGANCATTGATGAGGGCAGCAGGCGGTGTATTCTTGCNNCAGNCNAAACTCGTCCCGCACNCCATGTTCACCCATCTCTCTATACGNGATTTCGCNGTAGTCGANGAGCTCGAACTNGANCTTGCGNGCGGCATGAACGTCGTGACAGGAGAAACGGGCGCNGGTAAATCNATTTTGCTGGACGCGCTTGGACTGACGCTAGGGAACCGCTCCGACGCAGATTTTGTGGCGCCTGGCGCGGNTCGAGCCGAGGTTATTGCAGGCTTCGAGGTTCAAGGAGGCACGGCAAGGGCCTGGCTGGCCGAACGGGAACTTGGNCAGGCCNACACTGCAGAAGTATTGCTGCGCCGCACNATTGGCCGCGACGGCCGTTCCCGCGCCTTTATCAACGGGATCCCGACAACCGTNTCTGAACTCCGGGAACTGGGCAATTTGCTCATCGATATTCACGCCCAGCACGAGCACCAGTCCTTGCTTAAACTCGATACTCATCGGCGCCTGCTGGATGAATTTGGCGCAGCGACGGACCTTGCTGAGGAAGCTACGGCACTCGCAGCTGAGCATCAGCAGGCTGCTGCACGGCGCAAGGCCCTGCTGAACGCTGCCGAGGAGCAATCAGCGGAACGGCAGTTACTCTCTTATCAGGCCGAAGAACTAGAAACCCTAGACCTACACCCCGAAGAGCTAACCAGTCTAGAAGCCGACCAGGCTGAACTCGCCAGCGCCGAGTCTCTAATAAGCGCAGGGCAGTCCGTTACTACGGCGCTTGCTGCAGGCGATCCGTCTGTTGTTGATTTACTGCAACGCGCCACTGCAGAACTCAGCGCGTTAGGGCAACCACGACTGCAGGGCGTCATCGATCTGCTTGAGTCAGGCCGTATACAAATTGATGAGGCTGCCGGCGATCTGGGCCGGTATCTCGATGCTATAGATGTTAATCCCGCGCGCCTGCGAGAAGTAGAGACTCGTCTTGATGCACTCTATTCTGTGGCGCGAAAACACCGCGTCCAGGCCGATGAGCTCCCCGCTCTGCACAAAGACATCGCTAGACGCCTGGCCAGGCTTGGCAGCCTGGAGCAGGAACTTGGCGGCATCGACGACAACCTCACAGCCATTGCCANGCACTATGCCAGGGCAGCGGACAAGCTGAGCAAGGCGCGTAAGCGTGCGGCCAAAAGGCTCGAAAAAGAGGTCATGCGGCTACTGGCCGAACTGGGGATGCCAGCGACCCGGTTAGAGGTGGCCCTAACACCCCGCGACGCAGATGCGCCGCATGCGGGGGGGCAGGAAGCAGTTGAGTTTCTTATNTCAACTCACACCGGGCACCCTCCCCGGCCACTCGGCAGGATCGCATCCGGCGGCGAACTTTCGCGGATCAGTCTGGCCATTCAGGTGGCTACATCCGGAACATCACACACACCCACCCTGGTGTTTGATGAGGTCGACGTCGGGATTGGCGGCGGCACCGCCGAGAAAGTGGGCAGGCTTATGCGCGAACTGGGTAAGAAAGCCCAGATCATCTGCGTGACGCACCTTCCGCAGGTTGCTGCCCACGGGCACACCCAGTATCAGGTCAGCCGCGAAGCAGACACAACCATCAGACGGTTGTCAGAGAAAGAACGCACTGCCGAAATTGCGCGCATGCTGGGGGGCAAGGAAACCGCGCGTAGTGCCGCACATGCCCGCGAAATTCTGACTACGGCAAAAGGCAAGTAATCCACCAAGTAACTCAGGTCTTGGGGCGTTCGAGCNGTATCCTGNCTATCNAACTTGCGAGCCGTGTANGAGCACAGGAACCGAGCGTGTCCCACCTCTCTTNATCNAATCANANTCGCTNCAGTCCCGTCGGGGCATGCGATTGGCCNGCCNTACAGATGGGCCGAACCGNTAGGACTTCTGGCAACGCGGACAGAGCCCGTAGAGATTGAGCTGATGATCCGTCAGNTGGAAGCCGGCTCGATCCGCAATCTCACGCTGGCGTTCTTCGATACTCTCGTCTGCAAACTCCTCGACAACACCGCACTTCACGCACACCAAATGGTCGTGGTGCTCNGTTTTGGCAATCTCAAACACGGAGTGACCACCTTCAAAATGGTGGCGTTTAACCAGTCCAGCGTCCTCAAACTGGGTCAACACCCTGTAAACGGTGCCAATCCCGATCTCGTCATCATTGACGAGCAGCTGTTTGTAAACGTCTTCAGCCGAGAGGTGATGGGCCGGAGAACCTTCGAGAATCTGGAGGATCTTTACCCTCGGCAAGGTGATTTTGAGGCCGGCGTCCCTGAGTTCCTGTGATTCGCTGGGCATAGCTCCCCCTCTCTAACCAGTTTGATCGGTATAATCATCGCCGCTAGTCCTGGTGCCGTACACGCTTTGATGCGAACCCTCCGGTTGGCTCTCCCGAAGTGGCGCTGGGCAATATTGGGAAGTATCCCTCAAAACCACTTGAGAAGGGAACGCAGTGAACCGACTTTGTTGCCATGCCATGACGTTTACGCTCATATGCTCACTCTCAACGTTATCTGCATGTACCACCATACAATTCCCTGGCGTGCACAGGGTTACGATCCAGCAGGGCAATGTCATCTCCCAGCAGATGGTCGATCGTCTCAAGCCGGGCATGACACGCAGCCAGGTACGCTTTGTGCTGGGCAACCCGGTAGTCGACGATCCACTGGACGCGGACCGCTGGGATTATGTCTCAACCTTTGGCCTGTCGGGCGGCGAGATCAGCCAATTCCGCCTGATCGTACTCTTCCGCAACGACAGACTGGCGCGCATCGAAGGCGACTTCAAACCAGATGCTGATCAACCGCTTGGCCCCAGTTCACAAGTCGTGACCGACGCCCGCAACTGACCTTGACTAGGCGCCCGTCATTCGTCTGAACGTCCCCGGCCATCATCTCCACCCTGCCGGGCGGCGGCGACCCGCTCGCGCCTGGCCACGATCGGGTCCCGCTTCAACGGCCGATAAATCTCAACGCGNTCATAGGCTTCAAGTAACTGAGATTCAGCCGCCAGTTCGCCAAAAATGCCTTTGGGCAGCGCTGCAAGGTCCACCTCGGGAAACATTGCATCAATCCCTGACTGCTCGAATGCTTCGCGCAGGGTCGTACCCGGCGGCACATCCAGTTCAATAACCACCTGCGCATCCAGGCAGGCAAATGCAACCTCTACAGGGATGAGGGCCGCATCCGGTCCGGTTTCAGGTTCACAGACCAGAACGACCCCCGTAAAGGGCCTGTGCCCGTGTCCGGAATGCGTCCACCATCTGATTCGCCGCGACCCCGAAGACCTTGCCAAAAGTAGACGCAATCAGTCGGCTACCAAAGCTAAAACTGAGTTCAAGGCTGACCTTGCAGCCCGTGTCACCCAGGTTGCTGAAACGCCAACGGCCCTGGAGGCGGCTAAAGGGTCCATCAACCAATTCGAGCCGGATCTCTGCACCCACGTGCAACGTATTGCGGGTCGTGAATGACTGCCTTAGCCCACCCATCTCNACGTCNACNTGAGCGGTNATCCGCTCAGGNAGCGACTCCANCACCGCCGCGCCNNTGCACCAGGGCAGAAATTCCGGATAGGCCNNCACNTCATTGACTANNTCATACATCTGTTGNGCGGAGTAAGGCAGCAGNGCCTCACGACTGACTCGGNTANCAGNGGCCATNGNCCNGAATCAGACAAACACCATGACGAACACAACCGCCACACCCACAGGCGCAACAAACCGCACCAGGAANTGCCAGANGGCATACGACCTGGGCGAAAGCCCAAGTTCCTTCGTGACGATGGCGGATTTGCAGAACCAGCCGGCGAAAAGGGCAATGAGCATTCCACCAAGGGGCAGCATGATGTTGTTCGACAGGTAGTCCATCGTCGAGAAGAAATCGAGCCCGCCCGGTAGCCTGAAATCGGCCAGCACGTTGAACGAAAGCGCACTTCCGAGACCGACCACCCAGGCAAGGCCACCGACCACGCTCGCCGCGACCGCGCGGGGCATGTTCCCGCGCTCAACCAGCCAGGCAACGGCAGGCTCGACCAGCGAGATCGAAGAGGTGATCGCAGCAAACGTCACAAGCACAAAGAAGATCGTGCCAAAGATCAGTCCACCCTCAATCTGCCCGAAAGCCAGAGGCAGGGTGATGAACATGAGCCCGGGCCCAGAGGTTGGCTCAAGGCCATTGGCGAACACCAGAGGGAAAATGACCAGGCCCGACATGAGCGCAACAACGGTATCGAGCAGTGCAATGGTTGTCACCGTGCCAATGACGGACGCGTCCTTGGGCATGTAGGAGCCGTACGCCATGATCGCGCCCATGCCAAGCGAAAGCGTAAAGAACGCTTGCCCCATCGCAATTAGCACGCCTCCACCAGTGAGCTTGTCGAAGCTGAAGCCAAACAGGAAGTTGAACGCCTGCTCAAAGCCGCCCGTGGTTGTGGCGTATCCGATCAACACTACGAGCAGCACAAATAGAGCCGGCATCAGGTATTTGACTGTACGCTCGAGACCGGCCCCGACGCCCCTCGCGACAATAAATGTCGTTAGCACCATGAAGACGCCGTGCCAGAACAACACGAGGCCGGCGCTGCCGGTAAACTCCGTGAACATCCCCGCGGCGGCATCACCGGTAAGCCCCTCAAACCTACCCATGCCGCCGAGCACCACGTAGTGCATCGCCCAGCCGGCAATAACGCCATAGAAGGACAAAATCACAAACCCCGACGCAGCGCCCAGCCAGCCCAACAGTTGCCAGTTTGAACTGAGCCCAGAGCGCTCCGCGAGGCCGCGCATGGTATTTATCGGGCTTTTCCGCCCGGCGCGACCCAACAGCACCTCAGAGGACATGATCGGGATACCGATCAGAGCGATACAGAGCAGATATACGAGGACAAATGCGCCCCCGCCACTCTCGCCTGCCACATACGGAAACCGCCAGATGTTGCCGAGACCAACCGCGGAGCCAGTTGCCGCAAGAATAAACATCAGCCGGCTCNACCACATACCGTGCACTGAAGCAGACGTCGCCGCCATAAACCCTCTCCCGAAACCGCCCTGAGATGTCCGCGTTCGCCTGGCCAACCGCTGGGAGGCGCGTCCGCCGGACGCTTCATTGTCGGGGATTTACNCGGGGCTCACAACCGCAGACACCTTNCTGACGGCCCGGTTATGGCGCGCGGCGCGGGACTGGAGCGTGCACTGCATTGCGTCCTACCCAGGCCACAATGCAGACTGCACGCCTTTTTTAAGAGGCTAAGGCATTGCGATTTGCGATCATCGGCGCTGGCGCGCTCGGTACGATCTATGCGGCGCATCTCGCGGTCGCCGGGCATGAAGTCCAGCTTATCGCGCGGGGAGAGCGGGCCCGTCGGATTGCGGCAAACGGAATCCGGGTTCTTGGCGCTGCGAACTTCACCACTCCATGCAACGTCACAATCGACAGTAGCAAACTTGGCGNGGTCGACGTACTGATCGTTGCAGTGAAGACCTACGATACGGAGCAGGCCCTGGCACCTCTCGCCGAGCTCGAGGTGCGCTGCGCCTTTTCTGTACAGAACGGAGTGCAGAAAGACGAAGCGCTGCAACAGCGGTGGGGCAAGGACCGCGTTGCTGGGGCCATCAGCATGCTCGGCGGCGAGGTACTCGAAGCGACCAACGGNGCCGTCGAAGTGCGTTATGACATGGCGGCCGCGACGGTCCTTGGCAGCCTCAATGAGTCAGAGTCCAACCTGACACCTGCGGAGATCACCGCCGTACTNAAAGAAGCCGGCCTTCGCGCCGAGACCAGCGCGGATATACGTGCTGTAGAGTGGTCAAAATTCGTTGGCTGGTCTGGGGTCAGCGCGNTTNCNGTACTGACACGCTTACCTACAGCGGCTTTTCTTTCCGACCCCNGAACTNCCTTGATNGCTGCGCGNGTCATGCGCGAGACCGCGGCGGTGGCCGCGGCTGTTGGCGTCAACATCAGCACTACTGGAATGACCCGGATCGAGGTACTCCACGGCACTGAAGCAGAAGCCGTCAGGGCGCTGTTGAGTCAGGGCACGCATCTGAGTGCCAATTCACCCATGTTTCGCCAGTCAATCCTGCAGGATGCAAGCCGCGGCCGGCCACTGGAGGTGAGCGAGACCCTCGGTTACACACTCGAACTCGCGCGGCAGCACCACATCGAGGCACCCACGCTAGAGTTCTGTTGCGCGATTCTGCAGAGCATCTCAGCTGCACACCGGGCGGCATCCGCCTGAGTCAGCCTGAAACACGCGTTGTAGGGTGCCCGTCTCAGAGGTTACGGTNGATCTNTTAGTTTGNCAGGAAATCGGAGACTGCACGGCAGCCGGTGGCGTCGCCATGCAAGGCAGTGGATCCGCGTCTCAGAGGGTAATGTCCCGCCGCCAGTACTCATCCCCCTCTTTTGAGATTTCCGCCTGCGCCGCCGCGTTCCACTCCGCACCACCAATGAAGCTACCCTTGTACTCGTAAGGCGTTTCGCAAGGGTACTTNTGCCGGCGGGCATCAATTGCAAGCGGGATCATGCGCGCCCGCTTCAGTACGTATTCCTCAGAGTATTCGCGCGGCTCACCCTCGCGGATGGGGCGCATGAACGCATGCACGTTGGTGGTCTTAGCNCCAATTGCCGATTCCCGGCTNTGGTAGCCCGCAACCATAGTGATGCGCCGCTCAGAAGACCTGTTCGGGAAGCTGCCGTGCAGCGACGAGCGGTTCACCATGCCGCAATCGCCTGGCTCCAGCGTCATGGGCACCGCCTCCGGGATCCGCTCTGTTATAGGCGGGNAAGCACCGNTANTGGCGAGCCGCCATTTGCGGTGACTGCCCGGAACAACCCAAAGCCCGTTCTCAGGCGTGCAGTGTGACCAGGACACCGAAAGATTAAAGCCATGCTTCTTGCCGGACCCGTCTGCCCCTTCAATGACAGTGCCATCTTCAGCCCAGTGCGTTCGGCCATCCTGATGCCAACTGGTGGGCGGGCCTTCGTCGGCACCTTTGTGAAAGATGCTCTCGTGAAAGGGCACAAAGTCGTCGCCGTGAATGCTCGCAACCATCCGCAGAATGTCTGGATGGGCGTAAACGCATAGGGCAGCATGCATGAACATCAACGGGTGCGAGACCAGGCCAACCCGAACGGGCGAACCCTCATTCGCCTGCAGGTCGCCCTCGGCATCACGAGCGGACAACGTCATGTAACTACCGAACTCAGACCTGCGGCCATGCCGGTCGAGACCACCTTCCATGCTAATCGGCGCGTTGTCGAGCAGAGTATCGAACTCNGCCGTGAGATCATCGATTTCAGCCTGCGCCAGCACATCAGTGAACACATAGAAGCCGCAGGCGTTGTATGCGTCGATGATGTCCCCTGCCAAACGCCCGCAAGCATCGAACCGCATAGGGCCTCGATTACCCAGCGCCAGCGCGCGGGCCTTGCCGTCCGCACAGTAGGCTTTGAATTCTCCGCGATCACCAGCCGAACTGTCCATCATCTCTCCTCACTTGCGCCTCCAGGGAGGGCACGCTTTCGATCAAGGTGTACCAAGGTCGTTCAAACTTACCGCTTTTTGCCCCGCCCGGCTCGCAAAGAGGGAAGCTCCCCTGTCACTCTACGGCGGTGCATGGGAAGCCAACGCGCGCTGTAGGTCATGTATGCGCGATCTCAACTCCACCCGGACCCTTTGCCTGNAAACTGGGCGAAGACCCNAAAAGGCCTCACATCGCAAGAATAGCCGAACGCACCCNGGCGTTGATGCGCGCCAACGTGCACCACCGAAACTTCTGCGGGATCGCCANTGGATATTAAGATAGCGGAGCGCCCGAAAGCCTCCTGGTGACACCCGGTTCCCGAGCGCCAAGGAGTATGACGCCCGCACCCGCAAANCGCGGTTGGCAGTCCAATCGCGCATTACGGTAGTATCCACGACCCGGCAACCTAACGACGGTCGAGACATGCGTCGCAAGCTACACGTAATCGCCTTTGCGCTTCTGACAATTCCTCTGTTGGCAACAGCGGAGGAGCAGCCAAAAGACGTCGTCACCGAGTACATGAACCTCATGGAGCTCGTCGATGCACTAGGCGTCTACAACACTCAGTTGGACACGCTCCTGCAGAACCAACAGAACGAAATGCAGACTCTGAACGACTCGATCGAGCAGGCGAATACCATCGAGCGCCAGCTCGGCCCACTGACTGAGCGGATGATCGAGACCCTCGAGATGTTTATCAACCTCGATCTGCCATTCCGCAAGGAGCAGAGACTCGCAGCGGTTGCACAACTACGTAGTACGCTCGACCGCTCCAATATTTCCACCGCGGAAAAGTTCCGGCTCGCACTGCAGGCCTACGAGANGGAGCTCGGTTATGGCAATGACCGCGAAACGTACTCAGACTCCATCGAAGTCGACGGCAAGTTGCTGATTGTCGAGGTACTGCGCTGGGGTAGGATCGTACTGGCATTCCAGACAGCCGACGGCGCTACGACGGGGGCCTGGGACAACAACGAGCGCAAGTGGATTGTGGTTGACCCCGCNGCACACAACGGCGTNCGTGATGCGCTGCGGATGACCCGCGGGACCATGACCGAGAACATCGTCGTCCTGCCTACGCCAGCACCTGGGGGTTAAACACGCACCCAGGACCCNCTTCNNANGCCCTAGGGTTTCGGACACAAGNGACNATTCCTGNAAACACTTAAGTCATCGGACTGGAAGAGTCCGGAAGCCTAGGCATCAAGCGCAGAANTTCCTNACCAACACCATGCGCTCATTTGGCGCAAACATGNATCGACTTGTCGTCAGGGAAACANCTACCCATTAAGTAGCAGGCGGCGATGATACGGGGNAGATCAAAGCTGAAGACAGCGTGATCGCGTGCGCACACAGCGGCTATATGGANCGCGCCTTCCAAGAAGCCGGCAAGGATGTTCACTTGGAGCCTCTTGCTGGCGAGGGCTATTGGCTGTCAACCTCCGCTCCGTGAATCAACGCGCTCAGGTCGATCTACGCTTGGATGCCTGAAAACAGCCCACCTCAGATCCAGGCGCCTTACCCGCCAAGGCAGACCAGGCCGACTTTTGAGGAACTAGCGTGGTTCGGGGACCACACTGCCGAACCCGTTGCCGGTAAGTGANGTCCCTGTGCGCCCCAGGTGCATNCGCGANGCGAGCTCTTCCTCACAGGANAGCATGGGCTCACCCTCGACAATGCGTGACTCACTGCCCTCGATACCGTGGAGGGGCTGTCCCAAAATCGTGGTTCGATAGAGCTGGCGCTCGGTGCCCGCCGCGTAAATGTCTGTCGGGGCGCGGTGAGTGGTGGAGCGCTCATCCCAGACCACAAGGTCACCCTTGTCCCAGACGTGGGCAATGGTGTACTCAACGGAATGTGCCCAGAGCCGGTGTAGAAGGTCCGTGCTCTCACTTTCGGTCAACCCAACGACAAATTTCAAAAAGCCCGGCGAGTTGAATAGGATCCTCTCGCCGGTATCCGGGTGGACTGCAACCAAAGGATGCTGACTGATCATTCTGCGACTCGCAATAGAGTCACCCGCTTCGCTCCCTTTAGTCTTGCCAAACTTGTACTCATGTTCGGCAAAAAGATCTCCTATCTGCGCTTTGGTCGCGACGTCAAGGCTCGCGTAGGCAGCTACAAGATTTCCGAAGTTGGTATCGCCCACACCTTGAGGGATGACGTCACCACGGAGCATGCCGATGCTCGGCGGGTTTAAACAAGCTGTAATATCGCAGTGAAACCCGGTCCAGGGATGTGTGGTTGCGTTGGCTTCATACCTTTCCATGTCCCGTGGCCGCGATTTAGGGCCTTGATAGACGGAGAAAATCTCGGGGAACTGGTCTACATGCCCAAACACTGTGTGACCAATGGTGGGTGCCCCAATGTTCTCTGAGGCTCCGCTCAGTTCATAAGTGAACCGCACTTGCTGTTCGTGGTTGAGACCGATCTTTTTGAACACAAGTACCTTGTGGCGCAGCAATGCTGAATAGAGCGTGGCCACTTGCTCGCCGGTCAGTGCGTGTCTCAGATCGATGCCCTCAACTTCCGCACCAAGATTAGGCGAGACTGACTTCAGCTGGATAAGCCCATCAGCCTCTGCCGCGGCAAGCCGCGCGTCAATCTGATCTATGCTACCGAACGCCGGGCCTTTGGTTTTGTTCATGTCTGCACCCCTGTTGTTTGGCAGTCGAAGTTGGTTACCTATCGAACCCTGCCTCATACGGCAGACCAATCTATCACCATCGCTGGTACCCACGCACGAAAACAAGCGTTATGACCGAACAGAGCGGGCAGCGGCGTAACACAGTATTTGCTTTTAGGTTGACTGGTAACACTACGGACGCGCATCTGCACAGCACCAGCCGCCAGGGAATCTGAACGAGATTGTCTAGACTCCCAACTTCGACCGCGTCGCTGCTGCGGGCGCACTGTCTTTGAACGCTCTGATAGCGCTGCCGTCCTGTGAGCCTTACCAGAGTTCAATCCTTGCTGGTCAGTAATTCTGGCAAGCCGGACTTGGCACTATCCTCGCGGGCGCGAGGTGGGATGAAGCGACCCCAACGTTTCCATTGGAACTTGAGAGGACCGGCTAGGCTACCGCATTGGCCATTCCTACAAGATATGGAACCCCGAACAGACGCTGAACGCGCGACTAGTGGGCAGGCTCGCCAAAGTGTGGATACTTCATGCTCGGGATGAGCATGATATGAAGAGATTGTGTCGGTTCTCTTTCAGAAAAAGCCTCCAAGAGGAGTTGTAAGGCCCCAGATCTGACTCGCGAACTCCTAGACGTTCCCGCGGACGCTAGGGTCCACCAACGCCTGGAAGCGCGGTTGCTTGCGATCCTCCAAGCTCAGAGAGATACATGCCTAACCGAGAAGCCGTGCAGGCATGAATAGAAGCCTCAGGCAAGACCCCTGGACTAGGCGCGGGAGGGGTCAACAAAGTACACAATGTTCGCGACGAGCCGAGTAATTGGCTGGGCACGGGAACTGCATTCAACAAAGTTTGACGGCCGCTGCTGGCCACGACCCATGATCTAACCTTAGGGTCGAGGAGGCTGCGTCACGATTCAAGGTTCCCCTCAAATGCCTGCACAGCGTCCAGCAAGTCCTTTGGCAACGGCCCCGTCTTACCTGTTTCCTGGTGGGTATGGACCCACACCACCTCGCCGCTCGTGCGCAGGTCATCGCCGCCGGCCGGGTGTATCTCAAGCACAAAGGAAAGACTTGTATTGCCCAGACGCGCAATGCGCGCGCACACCTCTATGTCTTCACGGTACTTCACCACATCGTGATATTCGACGACATTGCGCACAGTGTGATAGTCGTAGCCAGTTCGCTCTACGACGTTGGTGTAGTCGTACCCCATAGTTTCCAAGTACTCGATGATCGCGGTGTCGAAAAACGTAAGATAATGCGAGTTGTAGACGATGCTCTGCCCGTCAATCTCCGAGTAGCGGATCCGGAACGGACAGGAAAACTTGAAGTCGGTTCTTGCCACGCTATGCCCCTCCGGTTTTGCGGCCAACGACCACCCGAGTCATGCCTTGGATCATGTTGAACGTTTCGATATCGCCGAAGCCGGCCGCGGCAATGCCCTGGCTTATAGCGGCCGGTGTCAGCGACGCGGCTTCAGGCGTAAAAGCCAGATGCTGAAGCTGCCATAGTGCGGCAAGTGCAGGCCCCTGGCGATCGTCGTCGACCATGAAGTCGTGCACTATGAGGAGGCCCGCTGGCTGCATGACCCTGAACGCCCGTTCAAAAAGTTCGGGAATTTCCTGCTCGGGCACGCCGGACAGCAAATAACTCATCAAAACCGCGTCCACGTCATCGGGCCATGCCGTTGTAAGCGCGTTCCCACTAAGGAAGCTTATTCGGTCTCCTAGGCCGGCCTCCCGGACCTTCTGTTTCCCCAGTGCCACAACGTTAGGAAAATCAAGAATGGTCACTTTCAGCCGAGAATTTGCCTCACACAAGCGAATTGCCATACCACCGGTGCCACCCGCCACGTCGAGAAGATGACGCGCTTCCCCGAGATCAACACGCCGGGCCAGCGTAGCGCCAGGACCCAGTGAACCCGCGTGTTGCGACTCACTATATAACCTTGCCTCGTCCTCATCGGCCATCCACTTCTCGTAGGAATCAATCGCCACCTCATCCAGGTTGCCTTTAACCACTGCTTCCAACTGCTGCATGAAACCAAACATCTGGCGGTCAATCTGAAATCGCAGATAGTCGCCAAAGTCGAGCGGGGCACCGCGCACAAGAAACTTCTCTGCTCCGGGGGAGTTGGCGTACCGACCGTCTTCGCAGGTGACCAGGCCGGTGGTTGTGAGGGCCGTCATCACCGTCAGCACGCGGTTGATTGCAATGTCCGCCCCCCGTGCCAGTTCCTCAGCCGTGAGGCTTCCACGCGAAAGCAGACTAAACAGATCCATGTGCAAGGCAACAAAAAGAGCCTTGGAAGCCATAAAACCAAAGGCAATGCTGGATACCTCTTCAGCCTTGTTGACGGGTTCCATCTTGTCTCAGCACAAGTATCCGTGTCACTGCGGCACCTAGCACCCGTGTCACTGCGTCATGCTGCCGTGTCGAATTAGCGACGTACTCTAACACTCGCCCGCGGGCGGCCGATCAGGTCTGGCTGCGCGCGGCGGGGAGACCGCCCTTTTTTGGGCTTACGCTCGTCCCTTGCCAGTGCTCCGCATCCGACGAGCCATCTTTTCGAGGCAATAACCCTGAACACGCCCTCAGGGCATGCTTCTGCCGTCACAAACTGCAATCGCCTCACTAGCAGACGATATCGATTCGAAATCGCTAAGGGCGGACCCTCACCGATGAACAGATGGTGACACCTTCCTTTGGTCCAACTCGAACGTTCCCTACATCAGGCACCGGGAAAAAAGAACCTATCCCTGGGCCAGCCCACCGCCTGAGGTGTGAAGGGGTTCGGTCGCTCAGTGAACGTCATTAACCACCGGATCTGCAACGGGAGAACTCGATGACGGTCTGATAATCCGCATGAGCGTTCAGGGATCCCCAACTGCTCAAAGACATCACTGACACTCAACGCTCCGACGATTGGCTCACCATAAAGCAGAGCTTGGCACGCCTTTCGAATTTTATTGCAATGAAGTCAATTCCATTACCAACCAGATCGAAAAACGCAATATTCTGGTTCAGTAAGACCATGAACCTCGACCCGATCCCTCAAACCGCTTGCTCCTCATCGACCATCGACAACAGCCGCGATAAATCTGCAATCAGCCACCGCACTGCGATATACCACCACGCCGATCTCGAATACCTGCTGAGTCGCGTGCATACGAATGGGGAGCAGCGTGCCCGGATGGCCCTTCATCATCCTCAGTATATGATCCAAACTCACCTTCTCGGCGTCGACCAACGTACCATGCACTGCGCCCGGCTCATGGCTTGCCTGCCACTACTGATGACCGCAATCCCCGCGGCCACAAATTGTGCAGACGATATGCAAGACGACTTTCCGCCCTGGCCGACAGAGTGGTTCGAGGCTGCTGCCACTGCAAGTCAGAAAGGCATCACACGTTTTACCCAGAGCCCCTATCTCGAAGGGCGTGACCTGCCTCCAGTAGAAAAGCGACTCCCCGATGACCCGGTCGTGATCCAGCCCCTGGGCGAGATCGGCACCTACGGCGGAACGGCACGCATCACGACCAACGAGTGGTTGACGTTTCCGAACGTCGAGTCGCCCATGACCATCTCGGCGGACATGCGCACGATCCTGCCGAATCTCGCGGAGTCGTGGGAAGTAAGTCCTGACGGCAGGGTGATCACGCTGCACCTGCGCCCAGGCATACGCTGGTCCGATGGCACACCGCTGACGAGCGACGACTTCCTATTTTCCTTCAACGACCTGTGGCTCAATAAAGAGTACTCGCCCGTAATTGACCCCGCTATCGAAGGGGCAATCGGCGTGCGGCATGACAACCTTACATTCAGCTATGTCTT
>PAWP01000026.1 GCA_002714125.1 Gammaproteobacteria bacterium | reverse complement strand
TTACATCGTTGATTCGCCCGATGGTGACGCTGATACGGGCGCGGTGGGTGTGGCAACGGTTTCAGCTGCTAACGTTACGATTGGTCGTCCTGCTTATCAGGACCTAACCGCCGAGCTGACCACGATCAGCGCAGCATCTGAACTTTGAGGCGTTTGAGTATGATCGAAAAGGTCGGGAACATGCCCGGCCTTTTTCGTTTTGGGGCCTATCTCACGCAGCTTTGCATTGAGGCACTTTTTTTTGGAATGAGCACAAGCTCGCGGGAAAGGTTGGGCCATCCTCATTGCAATCTTCGCGGATGGCGTCATTTTCTACAACGAACGTAGCCCGAGCGGTTGGCTGCGGACGTCGGGCTCACTGGTCGCGCTCATCTGTGGTGTCATATCTATTATCCAATTCACGTTCAGACAGATGAAAGCGTTTGGTCTTATTCTCATCGTCGAATCTTTAGCTGGAAGGCTTGGGCTGTTCCTCAACTTTTTGAAAGACTTTTCTGCGGCAGGTACCGAACCTTGAACTGCGGTGATCCACGCCTGGGAATGTTTAGGAAAAGTAGTTGATCGGGCTTGCAGCCAGAGGAAAGCTCACCGCGACCCCCGCGGGGTCGATGCCGAGCAGAGTCCGGAGAGCGTCATGGACGGTTTTAGGAAATATGTGCTCACTACCCGCCTTAACAGCAAGAATCTGGGGGTTCGTCGCCAGCGCGTTGTGTCCTTCGTCCGTCAGGTCCACTACGCGGTTGCCCCAGGCTGGTGATTCGGCCATGACCGTGATTGAGCTGATGGCCAGTGATTCTTGCCAAGGTCAATGTTGTAGCGTGGCGTGCGGCCACAGTCCGAGCCGATAACTACCGAAGAAGCCCCCCGTTCAGAACGTGTGGTTATGTTGTGACTGCTCTAGCAGCAGGTGGTTGACGTTCATCTTCGCGCTGCTCGCGTTGTCTGGCAGCTAGGTAGCAGATGCGATGGCGGGTGTCGCACTCACAAACCCGACCGGAGTCTGACACGCGTCCGACCTGAGTCACGCTCGGACCTGCCTGGCATGATGGCGCCGGACGCCGTATCTTCCGCCTCATGAGCGATTTTGCAGCAGAGACGGCGGTGCAGGCCGCGGGTGACGGACTCTTTGAGGGTCGAGTTGGGAGTAACTGGAGCATTGGTGCTAACCCCAACGGCGGGTATCTGGTGTCGATTGCGATGCGGGCGTTGCTGGAACAGCATCCTCAGCACCCTGATCCGTTGACTGTGACTGCCCACTACCTCCGCCCGGGGTTATCGGGTGAGCCCTGTGAGGTACGGGCGCAGGTCCTGCGCAGCGGCAGGCAGTTGACGACCGGCCGCGCAACCCTCCTACAGGAGGGCAAAGAACGGATTGAGGTATTAGCGGGATTTGGAGATCTCACTATGATATCAAATATCGACTCTGCCTTGTCGATTGACCCGCCCGAGATGCCCGCGCCTGAGGCCTGTCCCCAGCGATCAGCAGATGAGCAGGGTGTCGCATTGCCGCTGCTCAAGCGCATGGATATCCGGATTCACCCTGATGAGGCCAGTGCAGGGTCTGCCCGTGCTGCTAGGGTGTCCGGTTGGATCCGGTTTTGCGATGGCAGCCCCCCGGATGCGCTTGCAGCAGTACTATTCACAGATGCCTTTCCGCCCTCGTTGTTCGGGCTCCTGGGACTAATCGGTTGGGTGCCGACACTTGAACTGACTGTGCACGTCCGGCGCAGACCGGCGCCAGGCTGGATGCTGGGTCAATTGGTTACTCGCGACTTGGCCGATGGGCGCATGATTGAAGACGGCTGCCTCTGGGACTCAGCGGGTCAGCTTGTGGCGCAGTCACGCCAGCTTGGCCTGCTGCTCCCGCAATAATCTGCAGTCGGTCGTTTATACGCCACGCCTGGTGGTTCGGCGGTGGATACCTCTGCCCAGAGTCGCGATAGCGCCAATCTCAAAAGTTTCTCAAACCAACGCGAACAACTGCTACCCCAGTGCTGCGATGGATGCGCAATTGCCCGTTTGGGCGCGAGGTTTTTTGCGCAAAATCGTGACCGGTGGGCTGGCGTTTGTTGCCGACTTTGCGATGCTCCGGTTCTGTACCGATCATCTTGGTTTACATTATCTTAATGAAAAACTGATGGCCTGCCTCCCGACTTGACGTTTCTTATAGGCTCAACTTGGTCTAGATTTTCAAGTACTGGTGCAACAAGGATGTTGGCGCGGAATTCACGCTGTTCACGATGATTCTGCTTGCTGGCCTATGTTTCTCGTAGGGCATCATGTAACCGACGACGAGTCGTGGGGAGATCAACCACCTCCGTAAGAAGTTGGCGGCGGCCGGCTTGGGTTTTGTCTTCAACTTTGTGGTGAAAAAGCGATGCTTTCAGCCGTGAGGGTCGGTCCTTGAAGTCCGGGCCTGAGTACCGCGCCAATTTCGGCGAGTGCCAGTCCACCCCGCTCTATCGAGCTGGTGGTTTTGACGGTCCAGAGCAAACATTTGTAATTGCGTAGTGTAATCGGGAGCGCATGTACGATTGAAGAAGTCACCTGCTCTACACTTTATTCTGCTGAAGCAGGATCGATTGGCAACCGCTATGCGGAGTCACTGTGACAGTGTGGTGGGAGGTCGAGCGTAGGGTTTTTGTCGAAAAAACCTACCGGCACAAGCTGAAAGCCGCAATACTCAACCGGCATGACCGGCCAATCCTCGGGCCGCGGCACGTGAGTGACGCCCACCGTATGCCACATCACCAGATCACACTTTGAGATATCGCGATCATCGGCGGTGTATTCCGGCAGGCCGCCGCCTGGATGCATGACAGTATGTCGGCCGGATGCGTATTCCTCACCTTCCGCATACTCTGTGGCCCATAAATGGTGTGTCGCAAATTCGGCTCGTTTTGCCATCGCAGAATCCGGTTGTGCTATTAGCAGTGGCGATGGGCCTGGCAGCAACTTGTAGGCAACGGGTTCGCCAAGTCCGTTGGTGCGGTCAGGGTTGACCACCTTCCAGGTGCGGCTTGTATGCGGTGATGTCTCACGCTTGGCAGCGGACTCGCTCGTGAGATGCCTGGCCACGGCGCGGAATTGAGTCCCATCCGGGTTGTCGGCACCGAGCGGCAGCGCCTCGATATTGGTCTCGTAAAGCGAATTGAGGCCGCCGTCGAGTTCCCAGTCGAGGCGGAAACAAAAGAGATGCTGATGGACCGGCGAGACGATATGCGGAGCAACCAGTGGTGCCTGCTGTGGGTTCGGCGCCACAGTCCCTTCGATCGCCGAAACCCCGACAATGCCGGTCAGTTTGACCTCTACCTGGATGGTGCCATCCAAGTAGAGATACCAGTAAAAGCCGTAGTCGTAATTGCCAATCGTAAAGACTGAACTAATTACAAGTCGGCGGGAGCGCCTCACTTCGGTCGTCTGGGCCTCGGCATTGTGGTGTTTCCACTGTATCCCGTAGTCCTCTTCGTGGAGGCAGATGGCGTTGGTGATGGTCTTGACTTTGCCATCCCAGGTCACCGAATTGATATCGAAATAATATATTTCTCCGACGCAGTCGCAGCCGAGGGTTAGGCTGTTTAGGCAGCTACCCAATCCAATCTCGCTAGCGTCCAACACATGCTTCCACGAGTGCATTGGATCACAGTCACCGTACGGCACCACCATATCTGAGAGGGAGGCGCGGTGCAGGATTGGGCGAGCATTCAGGCCAAGTTCATGCAGCACCAGACCATGGATTGGGTGCACGGAGACCCGCAAATCGTAGCCCTGCCAGCGAATGCGGTAGCCGTCGACTTCAAAGCTGGGTCCGTCCGGCTGCGTAATAGCAAGCTCCTGCAAGCCAGTGCGGGTGCCGTGCACGCCGGCTTCGTAGCGCCCATGCTCAGCGGGGATGGGGACCACACCATGGTCCTCGATTTCAATGACACGGCCCGCGGTGACGTCCACATGGGCAATCAGGCCCTGGACGGGCCGGGCGTAGCCGTTGTCGAGCTTGTTTTCGCGAACAAATGCGATGCAGCGGAATGCGCGGTGGCCTGATGGCAAGTCTGGGTGTACGTAGCCTCCGCCCGGCCATGGGTCGATCTGAACGAGTTCNAGNTCCTCCTTGNTGTCGACTGCCACATCGCGCTGGCGCATGGCGGCTTGCCATTCCGGGTTGCTCTTCGTGAGGTAGACCGCNGTGGCAATGTCCTTGTAGCCATAGTGTGTCTGCGCCTGCGAGTTCACGCGCCGTATCTCGACCTCGCCTGAGTCGAGAATGACGTCTGCTTCGAATCCGCCATCGTCCACTTCATCAACTCCAAGTAGACGGATGATGCGTGGGCTGCCTGAGTTGCTGCTTTTAGCCGGCTCAACACGTGTTGCCGAAGCAAACCAGGCGTCCTGGTCGTGTGCCTTGCGGAAGCAGGCAACGGCCTGTTCAAGTTCTGCGNTNCTCGCAGGATCTAGCGGATGAACTTCAGTCATAGTAAATCCTCTTCTGTCGTGGTGCCGNCTTCAGCTATTCGGGCGGTCTGTAACCTTCGATGGGGCCGCTCCACCAGTCGCAGTCGCGACCNTCACGGTACTTTACGGGGATCTCCGCCTTGAACCGGGCCGTGCGCTCGGCTTTGTTGATTTCGGTNCCGTAGATGGCCTGCATGCGNACTTCAATTGTGGACCGCATCGGAGCGTCGGCGGCCATACCCGGATCTTCCACTGCCTGGTGAAAAACAGTACGCATGTTCAGTGCGTCCTGGCGCGTGTCGTATTGTCGAAACAGAAGTACTTCGTCCTCTGTCATGTCAGGGAAGTAGTACCAGCGTTGCTCGGGTGAGTGAATAAGCCGTTGGTCTACCACCTTGCGATACATGCGGATGTCCCCAGTATTGGTGCCATCGCCGAACACGATGTCGCCCGGGACGACGCTGGTCATGTCGCAGACTGCGAGCGGCATCATCTGTACCGTTTGCCCGCGTTCCGTGCTACGCCAGAGGTTCACGCTCTCGAAGTGGCGCTCCTCCGGGATGATTTTTCGGAAAGCATCTTCGGCCGCAGCGCACATGTCGGAGTGGATGCCCTCGGCGTATGCACCGCCGCTGCCGTTGGGCGTCGGCCTTACCTTGAGTGGTCCGTCGGTACCGCCGTAGCCAGTGCGGTATTCATGGCCGCCACCTCGGATCTCGTCACATCCCGTGACCTTTGCTAAGACTTGGCGGCAGTGCTCGTAGTAGTCGCCGCGCACAACGTCCTGATCCAGCAGGTTGCCGTCAAATGGTGCGTTGATCAACGCAAAACCCTGTATGTCTANGGATGCTGCGGTATCGAGTNCTCTGCCGTTGCGCACCGTGATGCCGTGTCGGGTNCCGAGGGCTCTGAGCTCGGCCTCGTCGACGACTGAGTACTGGTTGGGGGCTCTGAAACCCCGGTACANCGCATTNGCAAAATTGGCTTGGACTTGGATGGCCATAGTGGCGCGTATCTGTTCGCGTAAGGCGGACTCTAAATCAGTGGGCGCCGCTCGGANAG
Source organism: Gammaproteobacteria bacterium (assembly GCA_002714125.1). The sequence goes on along the minus strand of PAWP01000026.1, from coordinate 12,650 downwards.
TCGCGCACCGAAACTATAGGTCTGTTGCAAAGAGCCGCGTCTCCTCTGGTGCATCTGTAGGACTCTCAAAGTCAATATGGTACCCGTCCGGGTCCGTCACCGACGTCACCCACAGCTTGTTGCCCACATAGGGTTCTTTCGCTTGGACGCCACGGCTCAGGAAGTCTCGGTAGTACTTGAGTGCATCGTCACACATGACACACAGTCGGACCCCGCGACCTTTTTCCGGCGCAGCTACTACTTCCTCAGATGCCTGCAGCATGATTGCTGTGCCTGACTTGCGCAGCTGACACCAGCGGAGTTCGCCGCCGGGACGCCATTCCATCTCGACCTCATAACCCAGGCCGTCGACGTAGAATGCGATGGACTGCGACATGTCCCCAACCATGAGGAACGGGATCATTTCGTCAGCCATGTATGCCCTAGGTGCACTTTCGCTGAGCGTGCGCCTTTGCCGGGGCATAGTCCAGTGACAACGTGCAAAGCCGTCGCCCTCATTTGCTAATATCGCGTGGTTAACACCTACAAAGGACTCAAGTCGGTGGCTACTGCACTCTCCCTCGAACAGAAACGTCAACTGTTCCACGATGGCTATATCGTCATCAAGAACGCTGTGTCCCAAGACCTTGTAGACGCGGGGCGCGCCCGTATTGCTGCGGCAAAAAAGGGCGAGAGCCTGTTTGCTGCAGAAGAACTGACCAACCTTGTCAACAAGTCAACGGTCACCCCGATTCTGAACGATGCAATGGGCCAGTTCGATCCGCCCAGCATGGTGCACGTTGGTGTAACTAAGCAGAGTGCACCAGCGGATCACTTCACACCGCTCGGCTATAAAGAGAAGGACCTGCCATATTTTGGTCACGGCATGCACGCTGAGGGCCTTTTCACCGTTGCGCCGCCCCAGGAGCGTGCCAGTGGGACGAAGGAAGAGATCTACAATCGCATGATCTCGAGTGGTCCGCGGGGGGACATCGGCCGAACTGCTGATGTGATTGGCTCGAATACAGACCCACTGTTCCAGGATCCGGACATGACCCTGTCTGTGGGGAGCTTCACGGCCTTCTGTATTGTGGCCCTGAACGATCAGATGGCTGACGGGGTAGGGCAGACGGCTGTTGTGCCGGGCGGCCACCGGGTACTTGAGGCATTTTACCGCTGGCAGCACGAAACGAGCGGTAAGGTTGGTCCCGAGGGCCCCGGCTGGCCGCGATTTGACTACAACGCGCCCAATGGGGCGGGCCACGTCTACCTGCCCGATGCNGTACAGGAAAAGCTCATGGCGATGGNTCCTGAGGCACCAGAGTGTACGCCCGACGGCCGCGCCTGGCCCCGGCCAACNCCAATCAAAATGGAGCCNGGTGACTGCGCGATCACCATCTTCCAGATGCCGCATACCGGGACGCGAAACGAGTTTGGCACCGAATCGCGCAAGAACATGATCTTCCGCATTCGCAACAAGAGCCGTCAACCGGACAAGGTAGTAACCGGGGTTTCCGATCATCCTGATCGGGGCATGATGGGAGAGTGGCTTGACTATGAAAGTGGCAATGACCCTTGGTCGCGTTCAAAACAGGCCCTGACGCATATGTGGGAAGAATGGGAGGGCATGCAGAAGGTTGTGGCGCAGGAAGCGCCAAAGCTTGAGAAAATCGACTACAGCCAAGTTGCACCTTAAAGCNGGTGTGATCGAGTGAGGTTAAGGTGATGGGCGTTCAGNGTGGGTNCTAAAGACATGGCGGAGCTCGATGACCTCCGGGTGGTGGGTGAGTCCACCATCGGCTGGGATGAGAACACACTGCCCAATGAAACAGTCGACGAAGACGGCAACTTCGTACCAAGCGGCGGGTTTGGCATTCATGATCCCCGCGCACCCTCCCGCCGTGCCTACGATGACCCCGAGGTTGTCGCCATGCGCGAGGAGTTCCACGTGAAGAACGGCTGGGGTCCAGGGCTCGAGATCTGTGAGCCTCACGAACTTGACCGCATCCGGCGCATATTCCGCCGCGATGGGTATGTGGTTGTGCGGGATCTGCTTGATCAAGAGACGCTCGAACGATTCCGCGAAGGTTGCGCGCGAGCGCTGCGGGATATCCTTTCGATACCCGGCGTTCAGGGGCGGAAGTACCTGACGGAAACCGGGCGTCTGCCACACCGCTACAGCTACGGTACGGCATCCGCATCAAGGCACATGATGCATGATTTGGTCTGGGCGTCGATGGTAGACCTGCCCACAACGACGCCGATCCTGACTCACCTCATGGGCTCTCCGGACTATTTTGTCTCTGGCGGTGGCGGCGATCTTTCGCTCCCGGGTGCAATCGAGATGCAGCATCTGCACACCGACGGCATTGATATGGGAGGGAATGCTGAGGCGCGCTTGAACTACGCGCGCGAGGTTGGCTTCGTTAAGGTAGAGCCAGACCAGACCTTTAACGATCTCGACTTCCGCGCCCAGCGCTTTGTCATCGAGCGTACACCGCCGTCCATGACTATCAATTTTGCGATGGTTGACCTTACCTGGGAGAACGGCCCGATTCGTCAGATTCCTGGGACGCACACCACGATGCAGCCACCACCCAAACCCGAGGATGAGCCCGAGTGGATGCGCTTTGCCGCTCTGGTCGGTGCACCCGCGGGGTCAGGCGTGTTCCGGGACCACCGCGCATGGCACAGCGGCACACCCAATCTCTCGAAGGAGATTCGCTGCCTGCCGAATCTTGAGTTTGTCCCGCCTTGGCATGATGAAAGGCACTTCATGAAATCCATGCCGCACGAGATCTGGGAAACGCTCACACCTCATGGCCAACGGATTTGTCGGCCCATCAAACAGGAACCCGGTGTTTGGCCGTTTGGCGCGGGTGNCATGCATCCGCTTGCNAATGGGCGCAAGGCCGCACACAAAGCTTCCAAAGTCGATCAGGGCATCAACTGAGGCAGAGCTCTCGACCGCCCGCGTTGCGGGCAACACACACCATTAGGAGAACACTATGAAGCCAGTCTGTCTGGTCATCGGTGCCGGCGCCGGTATCGGCGGTAACGTTGGGGCAAAGTTCGCCAAAGAGGGCTATCACGCCTTCCTATGTCGTCGTACCGATGAAGAAGGTCTGAAGCGCATCTGCGCTGNAATCGAAGCGCAGGGAGGNACAGCCGAAGGACGTCTGTTGAATGCTGTTGATGAAAACAGCATTGAGGAGACTGTGCGCCACATTGAAGACAACATCGGCCCCATCGAGGTTGCGATCTACAACCTCGGTGCCCAGATCGGCAATCGGCCGCTGCCCAATACCAGCCTCAAGGCGTTTGAAATNGGCTGGCGGCTGGCNGCCTTCGGCCTGTTTCGCCTTGCACAGGCACTCGTACCGCATATGGAAGCTCGTGGCCAGGGGACCATCCTTGTGACGTCCGCGACGGCTGCCGTGCGAGGCAACGCCGGGCAACACTCGCACGCTGCTGCCATGGGTGGGCGGCGTATGCTGTGTCAGTCGCTGAACGCGGAACTGGCGCCAAAGAGCATCCACATCGCGCACATCCTGATCGACGGTGCAGTTGACGCCCCCGACACCATCGGCAAGATGATGGGTGAGGAGGCATTCCAGCGTATGCGGGAGGAGCGAGGGGGGGCGCACGATGGTCTGATGTTGCCAGAGCGGATTGCTGACACCTACTTTCACCTGCACAGCCAGCATCGTTCTGCATGGACTCATGAACTGGACATGCGTTCCTTCTCGGACCTGGCCTGGTGGAACCACTAGGGGTAACGATTAAACTGGGGGGCGACACCTGAGCGCCACCACTGAATCAAGCTATTCCGGTCGCGCCGTGGTGCTTGGCGCCAGCATCGTGGGGTTGTCCGCTGCAGGCGAGCTCAGTCGACTGTTTGAAGAGGGTGTGGTGGATGATAAAGACGCCAGGTCAGCGTCACTCAGATCCCGACGTGGAGTACCGCAAGGTACCCATGTCCATAGTCTTCTGCGCCATGCGCTGAATCAGTTGAACGATTTCTTCCAGGGTGTGACGGACACCCTGGTCAACGCAGGAGCTGTGAGCATTGATTTTGGCGACAAGGTTCGCACATATCTGGCTGACGGCNGGGTTCCAGCCAAGCCGANCGGTCTCGCGGGGATGTCGCTGACCCGCTCTTTCCTCGAATACCACACGGTGGTCCACGCGAGGGCCATCGAAAATGTACGCTTTGCCCGGTCACTTCGAGTGAGGGAATAGCGGGCTCGGATGCTGGCGTCACTGGTGTTCATTGCGAGCGGGACGGCTAGCAAAAGCGATTTGATTTAGTCCTGGTTGTGGATGCAACGGGGCGCGGCACACGGACGGCAGCCTGGCTTACTGATCTTGGCTTTGGCACGCTTACGAANTCGACGGTCTATATTGATGTGCTATACGTGACATGTAANTACCAACGCCCAGCAGACGACTTCTCGGGCTACGTGGTACGTCATTATTCCCATGACAAGCTGGGCGCCGCTTTGCTGCCGGTAGAAAATGAACAATGGTTCTTGTCCCTGTCCGGCAGGTTCGGGGTGTATGCNCGTAAGGATCACGAGGGCTTCATGTCCTCGGGGGCAAAATTGCTGATCCCCGAAATACATGACCTTCTGGCGCACCGTGCGCCAATCACGCCTGCCACGGCTTATCCCTTTGCCTATAACGAACTGCGACACTACCCGGCCTCGAACGTATGCCTGTCGGCTTTGTATGGCTGGGTNACAGCGTGATGGCACTGAATCCGTTNTACGGACAGGGAATGACGTCGACGGGAGCGCAAGCGGATTGGTTGGCGCGTANGGTGGGTGAATTGGCCGCTGCGTCGGCGGACGTTACGGACATTGCCGAGACCTTCATCGAGCGTCAGGCCGAGCTCCCTGCTAAACCTTGGGCGCACGCTCAACTGAGTGACACAATCTTCAGTGAAGCCATGGCGATCTGCCAGATAATCTCGCAGAACTGCGGGCACTTGCCGCGGAGGATCGTGAGGTTAGGCGCCTGCTGGTTCAGGTATCACAGCTCGCCGCGCCAGCGTGGGAACTTGAACGCCCGGACATCGTTGGGCAGGTGGATCAAATCTTGCTTCGGACCAAGGAGGCGGGTGTTGCCGTCGACTGTCGCCCAAGTGTCTCCGGGGTATCTGCCGTGACCTGGACCCGGAACCGGCCAGAAGGCATGTTATATCGGGATGCGGATCAATCCTGGGATGGCCTCACACTCTTCTGCTCTGTTACGGGACACCACGCAACCCTGCTAAACCCAGAAGGGGAGATAGTGCACCGTTGGCATCATAGTGAGGGTATCCAGCACGCGAAGCTGCTAGAAAATGGGCATTTACTGATTCATACAAAGCCGTTTAGGCACTCGGAAGGGCGCGAGCGCACGGGTGGCAGCGCTGGCGCACTCATGGAGCTTGATTGGGACAGCAACGTCCTTTGGGCATACCGCAACCCGGCAATGCACCACGACTTTGCCCGCCTGCCGGGCGGCAACCATGTGGTCCTGACTTGGTACCCGGTTCCCGATAAGTACCGCTGTCTCGTCCAGGGTGGTCATCACCACGAAAGTGAAGGTGATGTCATGTGGGGCGACGTGATTCTAGAGGTCGATTGCTCTGGTCGGGAAGTCAGCCGCTGGAACTCTTGGGAGCACTTCGATCCCGCTCTGGACGTGATTTGCCCCCTTGAATCACACAAAGAATGGAGCCACGCCAACTCGCTCTCAATTACGCCGCAAGGCGATTATCTCGTGAGCTTTCGGCTGACGAGTCAGGTGCTTATTATCGATCGGCACTCCGGCGCGATTAAGTGGCGTTATGGTACCGAAGACGAGAGACTGGAGATAGGACTCTCCCATCAACACGCGGCAACCTGGCTGAATAACGGCAATATCCTGATTTTCGACAACGGCTGCCACCGGCCCCGTGCGCCATCCTTTTCCCGAATTATTGAAGTTAACCCGGAGTCCCGCGAGATCGAGTGGAAGTATCAAGCGGATGTCATGCTCGCCTTCTATTCCTTCATGTGCTCCGGGGCGAGTCGACTGCCTAACGGCAACACGTTCATCACGGAAGCCGCCACCGGCCGCCTGTTCGAAGTCACGCCCGCGGGCGAAACCGTTTGGGAGTACGTCTCGCCGTTTACCTATCGGAGTCGTTTTGGCCACTCGCCGGTGGTCTTCCGATCATATCGGTACGCCTTGGATGACGCCCGCTTCGGGGGTCGGGAGCTTGACCCGGCCAATCATTCAGAGCTGAATGAGCTGATCCGAACCGGCTATGTGCCGTACGATTACGCAGAGCCAATTCGACGGCGCTGAGCCTACCCAAACACTAAGACGCGCCGGCTCGACACTTCTAGAGAAAACAGGACCCGCTATGACCGCTCTGCCACAGCCCACTGCCGATAACGCTCGCCAACGAGCCGACATGGATGAATTTGGTTACTGCATCATCGCTGAGGCCATGTCACTTGAGCAGACCGCGCGGGTACGGGACCGCCTGATCGAGCAGAAGACCGCCGAGGAGCAGTTGGGTGAGTCTCGTGTGCTGGATGACGGCAAACAGCTGGTCCGTTTTCTCGTCAACAAAGGCCAAGAGTTCCTGGACTTGCTCAGGCCCGGGCCAGCCAGGGAAATGGCGACCCACGTGCTTGGCGAGGTTTATCAACTCTCATCATTTAATGGCCACATCGCCCATCCGGGCGGTGAGACGCGGTTTCATACTGATCAGTTCTGGATGCCTCCGCCTGTTCGAGCAGGCGAGGCCACACCGCTCAAACCGGGATCAGTCACCCGCGGCGGTAATCGCGGCCATCATGTAGTTGGTGAACCCAACACAAAACGGAAGTGGATCGCGCCAGCTTTTACCTGCAACTGCATGTGGACGCTGGATGATTTCACTGCTGAGAACGGTGCGACCATTGTTGTACCAGGGAGCCATCGCTTTGGTCGCCAACCCGATCATGCACTGGACGAAGGCGCCAACTGGGTGCCGGCGGCGTGCCCTGCCGGTTCGGTAATCATTTTCGAATCACGAACTTGGCATTCAACTGGGGCAAACCGTTCCAACAGCACCCGCATTGGTTTGACAGTCAACTTCTGCGCACCGCAGATGCGCCAGCAGGAGAATTTGCTGCTGGGTACGTCACCTCAAGTGCTCGAAGCAGCGGATGATGACCTGCTTGCCCTGCTGGGCTTCAAAGCCTGGGAGGGCTACGGCGGCACGGAAAGCTCAGCGGGTTTCGTGCAGCGCGGGGAGTACGGCCTTGGCAAGCTGCGGCCGCAATAGAACCAAACAGAGAACGCAAACGAACCAACGGAGATACTCTTATGCCTTCAGTAACAGCGGCCGACGGACCGGTGGTTGTCACCGGCGCATCAGGATTCATTGGCGCCCATACCATCATTGCGCTGCTCAAACGCGGCTATGATGTGCGTGGCTGCGTCACCGACCTTGGGAATAAAGACAAGACTGATTTCTTGTCCAGCCTTAATGACAGCCATCCCGGCACGGTGACGCTGCATCAAGCGAATCTGCTTGAGGACGGTAGCTACGACGCAGTCATTGACGGGTGCTCTGCCGTGTTGCACGTAGGCACGCCCATGGGCTACGGCGGCGTCAACAAACCCCAGCAGGTGTACGACGGGATGATTGGCGGCATCAACAACATAGTTGGTTCAGTTCGTAATGCGGGCACGGTCAAGCGGCTCGTGTACACCAGTTCGTTTGCCGCCATTGGCCACCCGGCCCCTCCTGGCTACCGGTATACCGAGTCGGATTGGGCATCGGATAATCGCGAAGATGATGAGAAGTGGAATACCGAAAATCTGAATGAAAAAGGTGAGGTCGGCTACGCCTACGGTAAGGTTGAGGGTGAGCATCTGGTTAACCGACTCGCNGCGGAAGACGGTCGCTTCGAGGCCGTCTCGTGCTGCCCGATCGTTGTGNTGGGGCCGCTCCTGTCGCCAGTGCACGAGTGCGTTGGNTCCTGGCAGTGGGCGTTGGGGCAGACCCTNGAGGGNAAACACAACCCAAGGGGCTGGCAGGCACTCTGGAACATCGTCGANGTGCGCGATGTAGGTGAAGCGCAGGTGCTGATGATTGAGAGCGACAACTGCAGCAACGGCTCGCGTTATCAACTCTCTGCTACTAATGANTCGGGCGAGATCTCCGCNAAACGGTTGCAGGAGCATCTGCAGGCGTTATTTCCGAATCTCGAAGTGGGTTCACCGCCGCCCAAGTACGACGAGATGGTTGCAAAGTATGGAGGCCCGTACGATTCGCCTCGCGCACACTGCGACAAAGCGCGCGAAGAGCTTGGGCTTGAGACCCACTCGATCGAGGATACGCTGAGAACCACCGGAGAGTCGATGATCGGGCTGGGGCTCGTCACACCGAAAGGTCGCTGAGACTTGGCGCTATCTGGGCACGATGGGCGGTGCCTCGAAGCCGCCCGTTAAATCTCCAAGGTAGCCTGCGAGGTAAATCGAAGTCAGATCGCGTCCNTAGTCCGATACCACCTGCATGCCAATCGGGAGCCCATCTACGGTACGGCCGATCGGGGGGACCGTGGCTGGCAAATAGGCCATGCCTGTCAAAATCGTCCAGCGNACAAGGTCGGAGTAGGGGCGTTCCTGACCGTTGCACAGCACCGTACGAGTTGCGAAGTTGCCTTCCTGCAGATGCGGGAACGGCGGAATGAAACAAACCGGCATCAATACGGCATCCCATTCGGAAAAAAACGTGCTCCAGATNCTGCGTAGGCGCTGACGTTCCCGATCCATGTCGAGCCAAGCATCGTGGCGCACGCCGTTGGTCGNNCGGGAGTTTTCATCTCGAGGGATGGCTTCCCCGACCAGTGTCAGCCCGAGCGTACTGGCGGCGCTGGGGTCGAGTGCGGGACGAGCGTGTCGGTCCACCGTGACGCCGGCTGCCTCAAGGGCTGTAATTGCTGCTTCCAGACAAGCCCTTACCTCGTCATCAATCGGGCAGAATGCATCGTCGATCCAGGCGGCTACCCGCATGTTGGCTGCTTCGGTTCGTGGGAGTGCCAGCTCCGCTGTGAGCGGACCACGCCGCAGCAGCAGCGACAGCAACAGCTCGAGATCNTCTGCAGAGCGCGCAATTGGACCGATCACGTTGACATCAGCCTCAGTCTGGCCGCCCTGNGCACAGTCGAGATAGCCTGTCGATGGCACCAGCCCAAAGCTCGGTTTGTGCCCGTAAACACCGCAGAATGAAGAAGGGAACCGGATCGAGCCACCGATGTCCGTACCAATCTCGAATGCGGTCATGCCGGTCGCTACGGCGGCTGCGGCGCCACCCGACGAACCGCCCGGTACGCGGTCTAGATTCCATGGGTTGCCGGTAGTCCCGAAGAGGTCGTTGTAGCTTTGCAGGTCTCCGGACCAAAGGGGCAGGTTGGTCTTGCCGATCACGATGGCGCCTGCATCCTTGACCGCCTGCACGACAGGTGCGTCCAGGTCCGGGATATGGTTCGAAAGCTCGACTGCACCTCCGGTTGACCGTAGGCCCCGCGTTTCGAGTGCGTCCTTGATCGTGATGGGCAGACCGTGCAATGNGGGTAACTCGCCACCGCGTGCCACGGCTGCGTCAGCTTCGTCGGCCCGTCTGCGTGCGTCGTCAAAGTCGGTGGTCACGACTGCGTTNACGTCGCTGAGGGCGTCGATCCGCNCAATCATGGCTTCNAGCAGATCCCGGCTCTTGAGCGTGCCGTTTGCGATTGCGAGTGCCTGACGTNTTGCAGGCCATAGCGTCGGGTCGCTTGTTAGTCCTGGTGTTTCGTTTGCCGCCATGGTCAGCCCTCACTCCCTTCATCGTCGTGGATCAAAATCTTCAATGCCTCGTCAAGTTCTNCTCCCNTACGACGAAACGCGTGACGTCGCTGCCGGAGCTAATGCGTAGACGAGGTCATTGCCGTCGATCCCGATCATGCCTCATGAGGCACATACACTTGTCGACGAGGGTAGCGACGTCGCCGGCGATGATTTCAGCAACGTGGGTCGAGTCTAGCGCGAGTCCTTTCAGGATCTGCGCGTGGGCGCAGTGCTGTTCCGATAGGACTCCGTCAAGCTGGCTTGAGCCTTCCGCGACGGGCACTGCGCCGATGCCCTTTTCCTTCATGAGCTGCGTGGCAGCAAGCACCGAGCTGTCCGCGGTGATGGCGTAGAGTTCGCGCCCGTTGAAATTCAGAGTTTCCTGCGCGTTACTCATCATAGGCACTCCGAGGTTGGATNCATTCAACTTAAACCCGGGTGGAGGCGGACGCCAGCCCTNTTTTGCGATTANTGTAGTGGTCCCGTTTCGCAAAGCCTCCCCTTCCGACACCAAAAAGTGATTGGATTATTGGGGTGGGGGAGGGCGTCGCACAGCCTTAGGCGGTTAGTATTCTCAGGCCCCATGCTGCTTGCCGCCGACCTGGATACCCCGTCTCGATTCTGGCTGTTTGAAGCGGTGACCTCCATCCATGGACATTTACTGTCTTGCATCAGCAAGGAGACGGAGTTCGTGAGGGAGCTGGACCTGGATGATTTGCCCAGGCAGCACCAGGGTGAACGCGCAGACAGGACCCGCTCGCCATGCCCTGGGCACGTCACCTCGCATGGCTCTGGTTCGATGAGGCGGCGCTGTTCAGACACCATGGGTGTCGACAGATTCCTGCGGGGCGGGGACCTGGTAGGCGCGGTGGTTGAGAAGGTTGCAGATGCCCTTGCAGGGAATGAGTCTGCGTTCAGCGGTAATGAATCAGATGCATGGCTACTCGGCTGAGCCTTTCACGCGGCGATTGGCCGTCGCCTAAACCCTCCTTACNTTCGAACGCACCCGGCCGCTGTGGGAGCGANCAGTCCTACACGCGTACGTTGATCGACTGCGGTAGCGGGACACGTGTGTAGCTGCGTTCCGCTCCTAAGATCAGCTGACCTGGTTGGCCGTCGTGGCGCCGTAGCGGCGNTCGACGACCTCCGTCCGCAGCTCCTNGAGTTCCGCTGANAGCGCNTGTCGACCTGCCTCTGCGGCNGGGTCCGAAGGGTAATACGCAAGCTCNGTGGTCTCGTCACCCTGGATACGAGTGCCGGTCAAAACGCGGGGCTGCGCGTAGTCNTAGGGGCATGCACGGTGCAGTAATGCACGGTTATCCCAGAGAAGGGTGTCGCCTTCCTGCCAATGGTGCGTATACACACGCATCGGATCNGCAACGACAAAGTCCACAAGTGACTTCAGCAATTTTCGGCTCTCGTTGCGAGGCAGGCCCGGTATGCCAAACGCATGCCTCCCGACAAAGAGGTTTGGCACGCCGGTTTCCGGATGGACCTTGACGAGCGGACGCAGGTAGGCCTCACCGTGATAAATCGTATCGTTNGCCTGAGGTGGGAAGTCGCCGACGTCATTCGCTTGGGAAAACTGCGTTGAATGGTAGGCGCTAAGGCCTGCGATCCGGTCCCTTGTCGACTGATCAAGCGCAGCAAATCCTGCGCGCATGTCTGCAAGCTCGGTTGCACCGCCTTCGTCAGGCACAACAACAGCGGAGAGCATTGCGCACTTGCTGCTGATCGGCTTGTAGGTGGAGTCGGTATGCCAAGCCTCGTTGCCCACGTTGGTGCGCATCCTCTGGGTATCGATGCCGTACACACGCCCGTAGGTGCCGTCNTCTCCNTTCTCCTGATTGGCCATGGGGGTCGCAGCAAATTCAAGTTCCCCAAATCGACCGCCAAACTCAACGTTCTCGGCATCGGTCAGAAACTGGCCCGGAAAAGCCAGGAATCCATACTGCAGNAAGCCTTCCTTGATCTTGGCGAAGGCTTCATCGCTCAGATCGTTCAGCTTGACCCCGGATACCNCTGCTCCAAAGGTCTTGTTGGGTATTGGTTCGAACTTGATTGCACCCACGCGGTTTTCTCCAGAGAAATGTCCATCACACAGTAGAACAGACCGCAGAGTTCGGCAATTAGGCTAGTGGGAATGGCCTTCTCGCCCGATACGCTGCTGTGCTGGGTGCCCAGGCTCCGGATTAGCACACCCTACGCGCAGTGGAATCAGATGTCATGCTAGCGACAGACTTACTCTGGGCGCAGAAAGCTCGCTGGGGAACTGTGTGGAGCACGATGCGGGAGCCATCGCTCTGATGGAACGCTGGCAGGGAACATGCTGTGCTGCTGCAGGAGCAGTTCGCGCGATCANATGGAACGTGAAGCGATCAAGGCATGTGCTTGCACTAGGGTGCATGTGCTTGCACTGGGGTGCAGTGCTGCGCACACTTGCGGTCCGAATCACCACCTGCTGGGACTTGTCATGTCAGACCGGATTGTTGCCGTATTTCCCTGTAAAGCGGATCAGGTTGCGACGCTCGAAGAAGGCTTTCGCTCTTCGCTCGGGGACACTCGTGCCTACGCTGGTTGCCTTGAGATCGAGGTGACGTTCGAGAGCGCCAGCAACACCTTTGTTGTTATCCAGGAGTGGGAGTCGATAGCGCACTATGACCGCTACCTGGACTGGCGTAAAGAAAATGGCCTTTTCAACATGTTTGATCGGGTGCTCGAGGGCGGTCACGAGGCCTTCAAGGTGTTGCGCCTAGAGAAGAAGCCTGGCCTTTGAGGCATGTCGGAGTCATTACAAGCGGTCTTTGTTGTTG